>NZ_JBVVQC010000009.1:105385-247599 GCF_055811515.1 Mesorhizobium sp. WSM4841 | reverse complement strand
TAGGCCAAGGCCAGACGCAGCAATGTCGCTGCGTCCGCAACATTGCGACGACGTACCAGCGCTCCCGTCGCTCGCGCTGTCGTGTCAAGATCAACACATTGCGACAGTCTCGAGATCAGAGCCTGCCAGTCGCTTTCAATGGAATCATTCCTTTGCATCTGGCCCAGGAATCACATCTCGATTCCACCAGTCTACCCCTAAGTTAGCGCCTATGGGACAGCACCCCCTTTGTCCGGCAGGACAGAGGGGGGTGGGAAGGATCGCTGCAGAATGGCTTTTGGCACCCGGCGACTTAGTCGGTAGGCACACCCTTCGGGTGACGGTCGCCGATCAGGCCAAGCGCCAGGCCTTGCTCCAACCAGGCCTTGGCGCCGGCGAGCACCAGCGCGAAGCCATCGGTCGAACCGATCGCCAGCTTGACCTGCTCATCGGGGCTGCCGGCAAAGCCGAAATTGCGAACCTCGACAAAGGTCGTGCCGCCGGGCATCTCGGTGAAGGTCCAGACCACGGTGGTTGGCGGATCGCTCCATTGCATGACGATCTTTTCGTTCCTGACGAACTCGCTGACCGTGACCGGCGTCGAAACGCCATACATCCGCCACTCCCAGCGAACTTCCTTGCCGCTGTCCAACCTGCCGCTGCCGTGGGTGAACCAGAATTTCGTCGTGATCGCCGGATCGACGATGGCTTCGAACACTTCTGCGACCGGCCGCCGGATCAGCATGCCGGCTTCGGCGGTCGGTGTCTCACGGATGTCCATATCGTCCTCCTTCCGAACAGGTCTCCGTCACCATGCGTCGGGTTCGCGCACCAGGTGAATGATGTTGGCCGGATTGGTGATCCAGCCGCCACGAAAACCTTCGCCGAGCGCCTCGATGGCGTCGCAGCGCACGACGCCGGCCTTGGCGAGATGATCGGCGGCGGCCGGAAAATCATCGGTGAACAGCTCCAGCCAGACCTCGGCCTGGCTCAGCATCGGCGCTTCGTCGATCCACAGGCGATTGGGACCGAGTTCGAAACCGATGGCCGGCGCCTTGGCCGTGAACGGCTTCAGGCCGACGACATCGAGGTAGAAGGCGATCGTCTCCTGGTATTGGTGTGGCGGCACCTTCATGGCGATGTTGATGCCGCCGTTGATCTTCGCAGCCATTCTTTCCTCCGTCTTCTCAGATATTGTCTTCGCTCGCCGGCTCGCCCTTCATCTCGCTGCGATAGTAGCCGTCGCGCAAATTGATCCCGTATTCGACATAGGCCTTCATGCAGGCCAGCATCTGCGACCAGCCCTCGCAATTGAGGTAGGACTTCTTCAGGCCGACCGCGTCCTCGTGCCAGCCGGCCTCGGCGATGGTGACGAAGGTGCCGCCGTCGTCCAGCGGCTCGAAATTCATCTCGATGCGCGTCTTGTAAGCCGGCTTGCCGTCGGCGTCGGTGGCGTCCCAGCGCAGCACGATGCGGTTGTCTTTCTCCACCTCGTCGACCTCGACCGGAACCTTGCCCCACCAGACGACCTTGGCGCCGGCCACCAGCGGGGCACTGGCGCCGCCGATTGTGGTGAAATAGCCGCTGAGTTTGTTCGGGTTGACGACCGCGTCGAAAACTTCGGCGACCGGTTTGCCGATGCGGCCCGAAACTCTGAATCCAAGAGACATATCCACAGCTCCTTCCTTGATTGGATCGGTATTATGTTATAAAAACATAACATGTCAAGCAAAGCGCAGGACGACAATGTTTTCAAGGCGCTGGCGCATCCGCGCCGGCGTGCGTTGCTGGACGAGTTGAAAGACGCGCCGCGGACCACCGGCATGCTGTGCGATGCCTTTCCTGACATGGACCGCTGCACCGTCATGCTGCATCTGAAAGTGCTGGAGGAAGCCGACCTGGTGGTGGCGCAGCGCGAGGGGCGCGAACGCTGGAACTATCTCAATGCGCTGCCGATCAAGCAGATCCACGACCGCTGGATCAGCCAGTACGCCACGCATGCGATCAGCATTCTCGACCAGCTGAAATCCGATCTGGAGGGGTGAAATGGCCGCAGGAAAGCAGCTGGCGGTTACGTTGCCGCACCACCCTTACGGCGCGGCTGGACGAATTGAGCCGATTTATCTATAAGCCGGCCATTCCGACATAGAGCGCCGTACGTCCATCCGGACGCACCAGGGACGTTCTGAAATTTTGACTTCGAGCATTTGGCAAAAGGCGAGGTAATTACTTCGCTGCAGGATGCTCTAGCCGAGAAGACGACAGGGGTGCCATGGCTGGCCATTCACAGTTCAAGAACATCATGCACCGCAAGGGCCGCCAGGACGCGGTGCGGTCGAAAATGTTTTCCAAGCTGGCGCGCGAAATAACCGTCGCCGCCAAGAGCGGCACGCCGGATCCGTCGATGAACCCGCGCCTGCGTCTTGCCGTGCAGAACGCCAAGGCGGTGTCGATGCCGAAGGACAATATCCAGCGCGCCATCAACAAGGCGTCGATGGGCGACGCCGAGACTTACGAAGCTGTGCGCTACGAAGGCTACGGGCCGGGTGGCGTTGCGCTGATCGTCGAGGCGCTGACCGACAACCGCAACCGCTCGGCGTCGAATGTGCGCGCCGCCTTCACCAAGGCCGGCGGGGCGATGGGCGAAACCGGCTCGGTGTCGTTCATGTGGGACCGTGTCGGCGAGATCTTCTATCCGGCGTCAGTCGGCAGCGCCGAGAAGGTCATGGACGCGGCGATCGAGGCCGGGGCCGACGACGTCCAGTCGGACGAGGAAGGCCACACGATCTATTGCGCTTTCGAGAACCTCGGCGAGGTGTCGAAGGCGCTGGAAGGCGCGCTCGGCGAGGCTGAATCGGTGAAGCCGATCTGGAAGCCGCAGACCAACATTGCGGTCGACGAGGAGCGGGCACAGTCGCTGATGAAGCTGGTCGCGACGCTCGAGGACGATGACGACGTGCAGAGTGTCTACGCCAATTTCGAGGTCGACGACGAGACCATGGCGAAGCTCAGCGCCGCATGAGCGGAGCTCAGCCAGACATGAGCGGAGCTCAGTCCGACATGAGCGAACAGGCGCTGCCCCAGGTCCGCATCACCTATTGCACGCAGTGCCAGTGGCTGTTACGGGCCGGCTGGATGGCGCAGGAGCTGCTGTCGACCTTCGCAACGGATCTGGGCGAGGTGACACTGGTGCCCGGCACCGGCGGCATCTTCACCATCAGCTGCAACGACACGCTGGTCTGGGATCGCAAGCGCGACGGCGGCTTTCCCGATGCCGCAAAGCTCAAGCAACTGGTTCGCGACGTGATCGATCCGGATCGCGATCTCGGCCATGCCGACCGCAAGGGCCACAAGTCAAAAGATCCAACGTCGAAAGACCCTGCCTGACGCAGGGTCTTTTATATTTCTGCCCCTGCATTCATCGCCACGCGAAAATGAAGCAGCCCAGCGCGGCGATGGCGGTGATGGCGCGGACGTGGTTCCACATCACCCAGTCCCTGAGATAGGTGGTCCACACAGCGGCGCCATTGGCGCTTGCCGGATCGACGGCGGCCAGCGCGTTGTTGAGCGGCACGTTGAAAATCATCGTCACGATCAGGTTGCCGACGAGATAGATCAGGGCGCCGGCGAGAAGCCACAACGAGCCCGGTTGGCCCCATCCGATGACAGCGCCGGCGGCGAGGACAAGGCAGACCAGCCCGGTGCCGAAAAGCGCGGTCATGAACATCGGCGTCACCGCAGTGACGTTGATCGAATTCATGGCGGCGATGCCGCCCGCGGCCGGCATGCGGGCGAGGCCCGGCATGACGAAGCTGGAAAAGGCGAAGAAGACACCAGCGACGACGCCCGAGCCGAGCGCAGCGATGAAGGTGAGGGTGGGGAGCAGCTTCATGATCATGTCAGTCACTCCAGATGCCCGTAGCGGCGGTTTCGGTTGCATAGGCGGAAAAGTCCTTTGGGGCGCGGCCGAGCACCCGCTCGACGCCGTCGGTCAGCCCCTCGTTGCGGCCGTCGAGCACCTCGGTGAACAGTTCGTTGAGCAGCCAGGCGAACTCGGCCGGCAACTCGTACCCGGCTACTGCGGCGGTGAACTCGGCATGCGAAATCCGTTTGAACCGGATGTCACGACCGCTCGCCTTGCTGATCTCGGCGACCGCGTCGGCGAAGCTCAGCAGCCGTGGTCCCGTCAGCTCGTAAAGCTGGCCGATATGGCCTTGCCGGGTAAGCACCGTCACGGCGGCGTCGGCAATGTCGTCGGCGTCGACGAACGGTTCTCCGACAGTGCCGACCGGCAAAGCCACCTCACCGGCGAGAAGCGGATCGAGCAAAAAACTCTCGCTGAAGTTCTGGGAAAACCAGGCGCAGCGCAGGATCGTCCAGTCGGCGCCTGAGGCTTTCAGCATCTCTTCGGCGCGTTGCGCTTCCGTTTCGCCGCGCCCCGACAGCAGCACCAGCCGGCGCACACCGCTTGCCACGGCAAGGTTGGCGAAGGCGCCGACCGCTTCGGCCGCACCGGGCACCGCAAGATCAGGATAGTAGCTGATGTAGACGGCGCCGACACCGTCAAGCGCGGGGGCCCAGGTCGCGTCGTTTTCCCAGTCGAAGGGCGGCGTGCCCGAGCGCGAGCCGATCCGTACCGGCAAGCCCCGCGCCGTCAGCCTGTCCGCGAGACGACGGCCGGTTTTGCCGGTGCCGCCCAGGATCAAAGTCGGTTTTTTTGCTGTGTCGGTCATGGTGATTTCCTTTATCCCTACAAACATGAGCAATCCTCACATTTGCAAAACGTGATAAACCCTCGTATTTTGTGAGTCAAGCCAATTTGTTGATCATTCGCCAGGAGACAGTGATGGAAGGCTCGACCGTAGCGGGTTCACAGGATGGTCAGATCGCATCGCCACGCCGGGCGCCAAGTCAGCAACGCAGCCGCGAGCGGGTCGAGCGGATGCTGGCTGCCGCCTCCGCGCTGATCGCCGAGCAAGGCAGCGATGCCATGCGCATGGGCGAAGTGGCGGAACGGGCCGGCGTGTCGATCGGTTCGCTCTACCAGTTCTTCCCGGACAAGCGGGCGATCATCTGGGCACTGGCCGAGCGCTACACCGTTCAAAGCCAGGCCTGCATCGCGGCAGCACTTGCACAGGTCAGCGACGCCGAAGGGCTGCGGCGGGCGTTTTCGGAGCTGGTGGATATTTATTATGGGCTGTTCCTGGCGGAGCCGGTGATGCGCGACATCTGGTCGGGCACGCAGGCCGACAAGGCGCTGCGCGAACTCGAGCTTGCGGACAGCCGGGCCAATGGCGAGTTCCTCACCGCCGTGCTGAAGCGGCTGCGGCCTGCCGCCGATCCGGCGGCGCTGGAAACGACGGCGCTTCTCATCTGGCAGATGGGCGAGGCCACCATGCGGCTGGCGATCTCGGTCGGTCGAAAGGAAGGCGACGACCTGGTCGCCGCCTATAAGCGGATGGCGCTGCGCGAACTGGTTGGCGAATAGAGCCGGAGACTACCGGCCGAAATAATCCCGCAGCATTTCCGCGCGTTCGTCTTCGGTGCACATCGCCATGCGGCCGAGATTGAACCGGCCTCTATGAAGGGCGACAACAGCCAATGCACAGTTTACGGTCGGGTCATCCGCCGAAACTGCCAGGTCCCGCAAGGCCAATTCGAAAAGGATCTGCCACGCGGTTTTGTAGTGTGGTTCGATCCAATCCGGAACCGGAGGGTTCCGGTCGTAGGCCAATCGCGCTTCTTCGATCGTCGCGGCCAGACCGTAAGCTCCCCAATATACTG
The DNA here is from genome assembly GCF_055811515.1 of Mesorhizobium sp. WSM4841. Taxonomy (NCBI): domain Bacteria; kingdom Pseudomonadati; phylum Pseudomonadota; class Alphaproteobacteria; order Hyphomicrobiales; family Phyllobacteriaceae; genus Mesorhizobium; species Mesorhizobium sp. WSM4841. Next base: position 241,836 of record NZ_JBVVQC010000009.1, on the reverse strand, counting down.
GAGTTTGGCCTTCGGAGATGCGAGCCAGTTCCACAACCGCGGCGTAAGACGCGTCTCCAACATCGCCCTGATGATGCAGTTCGTTCCAGAGCTCGTCCCAGACCGACTTGTCGCCGTAGTGAACGGTCAGCCTTCGCAAGGCCGGTCGTGGATCATAAACGACCTTGTATCCGCCCGTGACGCCGGACCATCGTTCATCGTTGAATGCCATCATGTCGCTGTCCTTCGCGAACCAGTCCACCCTCCTGTCGCGGGTCGCTTCAGTCAACAAAAAAACCCGCCACGAGGGCGGGTTTCTTCGATCCGAAAAAGGCCTGCGGCTTAGAGGCCGAAACCTTCGAAACGCTTCTTGAACTTCGACAGGCGGCCGCCGCGGTCGAGCAGGGTCTGCTGGCCGCCGGTCCAGGCCGGATGGGTGGTCGGGTCGATGTCGAGGTTCATCGTATCGCCTTCCTTGCCCCAGGTCGAACGGGTCATGTATTCGGTGCCGTCGGTCATGACGACCTTGATGGTGTGGTAGTCGGGATGGATGTCGGTCTTCATTGTGCTATTCCTGGTTCGCCGGCGCTGCTGACGGGCATAAAGCCTGCGTCGATGCGCCCCTTTTTAAAACTCGAAGCCGCAGCTATTGAGGAGCCACGGCTTTTAAAAACGGTCGGCGAGCCTATACATCAGCCGGAATTGAATCACAAGGCCGCGGTAAGCGCATATTGAGGCGCATGCCCAGAAGAGCCAGAGGAAACGGTCATGGCGCACACCAGCGGCGATGCAGACGAGCGCAGGCGCTCGCTCAAGCCGCTGCGGCGCCTGTTCCCCTACATCACCCGCTACCGGAAAATGGTCATTGGCGCGGTCGTCTCGCTGACCATTGCTGCGGCGACGACGCTGGCGCTGCCGCTCGCCGTGCGGCGGATGATCGATCACGGCTTTTCCGCTTCCGATCCCAGTTTCATCGCCGAGTACTTCGCCATGCTGGTAGTGATGGCTGCCTTGCTCGCAGCGGCGTCAGCCAGCCGCTATTATTTCGTCATCACGCTGGGCGAGCGTGTCGTCGCCGACATCCGCAGCGACGTGTTCCGCCATGTCACGACGCTGTCGCCGTCCTTCTTCGACACCGCCCAGTCGGGCGAGATCGTCTCGCGGCTCGCCGCCGACACGACGCAGGTGAAGTCGGCGGTCGGTGCCACCGCATCGGTGGCGCTGCGCAACCTCATCCTGGGTCTCGGGGCCGTGGCGATGATGGTCTTCACCAGCCCGAAACTGTCCGGCCTCGTCATCGCCGCCATCCCGGTGATCGTGCTGCCGCTGGTCGCCTTCGGCCGCTCGGTGCGGCGCAAATCGCGGCTGGCGCAGGACACGCTGGCCGACGCCACGGCCTATGCCAGCGAGCAGATCGGCGCGGTGCGCACGCTGCAGGCCTTCACCAACGAGAAGCTCGTCACCGGGCATTTTTCATCTGCCGTGGAAGCCGCGTTCGAGGCGGCGCGATCTTCGATCTTTGCCCGCTCCTTCCTCACCTTCTTCGCCATCTTCATGATCTTTTCCTCGGTGGTGGCGGTGCTGTGGTTCGGCTCGCGCGACGTGCTCGACGGCACGCTGTCGCCGGGCACGCTCGGCCAGTTCCTGCTCTATTCGGTGTTCGCCGCCGGCGCGCTCGGCGCGCTGTCGGAAGTATGGGGCGAGCTTTCCCAGGCGGCGGGTGCTGCCGAACGGCTGACCGAGATCCTGGCCGAGAAGCCCGCGATCCAGGCCCCAGCGCATCCGAAACCGCTGCCGGCGACGGCCAGAGGCGCAATAAGTTTCGACGACGTGTCCTTCTCCTATCCGGCTGGGCCCAACCGCGCCGCCGTCCACGGTCTGAGTTTCCAGGTCAAGCCCGGCGAGACGGTGGCGATCGTCGGCCCGTCGGGCGCTGGCAAGAGCACCGTCTTTTCGCTGCTTCTGCGCTTCTACGACCCCGAGACCGGCAAGATCATGATCGACGGGGTCAATGTGCGCGAGGCCGACCCTGCCGCGATCCGGGAGCGCATCGCCATCGTGCCGCAGGATGTCACCATCTTCGCGGCCAGCGCCCGCGACAATATCAGCTTCGGCCGTCCGGACGCCAGCGACGCCGAGATCGAGGCGGCGGCCAAGGATGCGCTTGCCGACGAGTTCATCCTGAAGCTCGAAAAAGGCTATGCCAGCCACGTCGGCGAGCGCGGCGTGACGCTGTCCGGCGGCCAGCGCCAGCGCGTGGCGATTGCCCGCGCGATTCTGCGCGACGCACCGATCCTACTGCTCGACGAGGCGACCTCGGCGCTCGACGCCGAAAGCGAGACGCTGGTGCAGACGGCGCTGGAGCGGCTGATGCAGGGCCGCACCACCATCGTCATCGCTCACCGGCTGGCGACGGTGCTGAAGGCCGACCGGATCCTGGTCATGGGTGGCGGCTGCATCGTCGAGGAAGGCACCCACCAGAGCCTCGTTGGCAAGGGCGGCATCTATGCGCGGCTGGCCAAGCTGCAGTTCGAAACCGGGGCGAATGCTTTCAAGGGTGCCGCGGAGTAGTAGTGACGTCAGTCGGGCTGCCAGTCTGCCAGGAGGACGACGCTGCCAAGCTGCTTCGTCTTTGCAAAATGGCGCTGGTCGGCAGTGACGAAAGTGCCGCCGCGCTCGATCGCCATCGCATGATAAATGCTGTCGAACAACGTGGGATGGCCTTTGTCTGGTGCGGCTGACGTTGCGATTTTCTCGGCTCTCGCCAAGTCTTGGATGGTCGGTTCTGCAATTGTCAGCCCCAGTTCTCGAAATTGATCGAAAAGCTGGCCGACTGCGGTAAGCGGTAATTCGACATGCAAGGCGGCTGAAAGTGCCTCATACAGCACGATTGACGGAGCGAGATAACCTTGTCCCTGCTCCACCATGCGATCGACCAAATCGCGTGCGGCCTCACTACCTTCCTCTTGCTTGAGAAGCTTCACGAATACGGAAGCATCTACCACGATCACTTCTTGGTGCCTTCGAGCACATCGAGCGGACGACCGTCCCACTTCATTCGCTGAAGGCGTAGAAAATCCGTGGTGCTTTCGCCTTTGGTGGCGGATCGGCGCGGTAGGTCATCCAACATTTCTTTGAGTCGCTTGACGGCGACTGCGCGTAACGCCTGATCGATTGCCTTTTCCACAAAACGCGATCTCTCGCTTTTTGGTACTTCGTCCTCAAGCCGGCTTTTTATTTCAGCAGCGATGGAAAAGGTGGCGCGTTCTTTCGGAGGAGAAATTCCCATATGCGTTCTCACGTTTCCTCATACGAAAGTATACGCTTCTAACGTATGAAAAGCAATGTTGTCAGGCGCCTTCCTGCACCTCCCCATACCGCTTCCGCAAATGGTTGGTGAAATGCGCGGCGTTTAGTTTCTCGCCGGTGGCGCGTTCGAGCAGTTCGGGCGTTGACCAGCGTGAGCCTTGCGACCAGATCTTTTCACGGCGCCAGTCGTTGATCGCCGCGAAATTTCCCTTGGCGAGGTCTTCGTCGGCGGAGGGATGATCTCTGGTCAGCGCCGCCCATTGCTGCGCCGCCATCATGGCGCCCAGCGTGTAGGAGGGGAAATAGCCGAAGGCGGCACCCGGCCAGTGCACGTCCTGCATCGGCCCGTCGGCCGGGTTGTCGATGGTCGACAGGCCGAGATAGTCGCGCATCTTGGCGTCCCAGGCCTCCGGCAGGTCGGCGGCCTCCAGCCGCCCCGAGACAAGCTCCTGCTCCAGCTCGAAGCGCAGGATGACGTGCAGCGGATAGGTGACCTCGTCGGCGTCGACGCGGATCAGGCCGCGCTCGACCCGATGCACATGTGGCAGGATGTCGTCGATCGACCAGATCTCGCCGAGGTGCCGTTCGACCACAGGCAGCGCCCAGCGCCAGAATTCGGGATTGCGGCCGATCTGCTTTTCGACGAACAGGCTCTGGCTTTCATGCACGGCCATGCCGCGCGCCTTGCCGAGCGGCCAGTGCGCCCACGCCTTCGGCAGGTTCTGTTCGTAAAGCGCATGGCCGGTCTCGTGCAGCACGCCCATCAGCGCCGACAGGAAATCGGAGGTCCTGTAGCGGGTGGTGATGCGCACGTCGCTCGGCACGCCGCCGCAGAACGGATGATGCGATACCGACAGCGAGCCGTGGGTGAGGTCGAAGCCGACCGCCGCCATCATGGCGAGGCCAAGCTCGCGCTGCTTTTCGATCGCATAGCTGCCCGAAAGCGGCTTCAGCGGATGTTTCGCCAGCCGCTCTTCCTGCACGGCCAGTGCCTCCGGCACGAAATCCCTTAAGAAGGTCTTCAGCTCGGCGAAGACCGGCGAGATGTCGGCGGCGCGGTTGCCGGGATCGTATTGCTCCATTAGCGCGTCATAGGGATCGAGGCCGAGCACGTCGGCGCGAAGTGCTGCTTCCTCGCGCACCAGCGCCACGACGCCCTCGAGCGCCGGCAAAAAACCTGCCCAGTCGTTCTTTGCACGCAAGTCGCGCCACAACTGCTCGGAGCGCATGCGCGCGGTCGTTTGACGCTCGACGAATTCGACCGGCAGACAGGTCAGGTTGGTGTATTGCCGCCGGAACTCCTTGACCGCTGCCTGCTGTTCTTCGTTCAGCGTTTCCTGTTCGGCGGCTGCGATCCAGTCGGCGATCTCCGGCGCTGTCGCTCTGGCGTGATGCATGCCGGCCAGCGCCGACATCGCCTCGGCGCGCTGTTCGCCACCGCCGACGGCCATGTGGGTCGCCTCGTCGGCGCCGAGAATGGCGAGCGCATGCTCCAGTGCTTCGAGCTTGTGGCCGAGGTCGTCGAGTTTTTGAAAGGACATGGTGGGTTCCGCTGAATTTGAACGGCGGGAAAAGATACCAATGCGCGGGCATTGGCAACCCTGAAGGCCGCCTCCGATGGGCACATTGGTTTCCAGTACTTTGGCTGGGCCATGACCCGAAAATCGGAATCGATTTTGGGGAGGTTCATGCGGGGATTTGCTGCGCGGGCCTTCGGTGCGGAACGGATCTTGCGCAAAAATCAAAGGATCATGCGCAAGATCAAACCGCGGCGCTGTCTGGATGATTTCAGCGGTTTGGATATTTTGGGCCGTAGCCGTTGAGAGACCTGAGTGCGCAAGCCATGCGCTTCGTCCGGCTTGATCCGATTCGCCTGCATGGCGGCTCGGATACCGGTATCCACGCTCTGTATCTGTTTGACCAAGCTGTCTCACGCGAAGCGGCGTAGGCGCCAGCAAACGGACCGGTGATGAGAAGTGTGGCGAGCGTTGCGGTCCTGCTAGCCCGCATTGCCGCCCTAATCCGGGCGTTCGCCTTGAGCCGGGTCCGGATCAGCGCTCGGTCAGTTTCAGCTCGATGCGGCGGTTCTTGTTGCGCGCGTCTTCGGTGTCGGCGGGGTCGAGCGGCTGGAATTCGCCGAAGCCGGCCGCAACCAGCCGGTTGGCCGGCACGCCGTTTTCGATCAGGAACTTCACCACCGAGGTCGAGCGCGCCGTCGACAGTTCCCAATTGTCGCGGTAACGGCCGGTGCCCGATAGTGGCTTGTCGTCGGTGTGGCCGTCGACGCGCAGCACCCAGTTGATCTCCGGCGGGATCTCCTTCTGGAGGTCGATGATGGCTCCGGCGAGCTTCTTCATCTCGACCTTGCCGGCGTCGTTGATCACCTCGGAGCCTGTCGGGAAAAGCACTTCCGACTGGAAGACGAAGCGGTCGCCGACGATGCGGATGTTCTCGCGGTCGGCAAGGATTTCGCGTAAGCGCCCGAAGAAGTCGGACCGATAGCGGTTCAGTTCCTGCACACGTTGCGCCAGCGCGACGTTCAAGCGGCGGCCGAGATCAGCGATCTTGGTATTGGACTCGCGATCGCGCGTTTCGGACACGTTGAGCGCTTCTTCGAGCGCTCCGATCTGCCTGCGCAGCGCCGCGATCTGCTGGTTGAGGATTTCAACTTGGCTTAGCGCCTGCTGGCTGATCTGGCGCTGGCTGTCGAGTTCGCCCGAAAGTGCCGTGGCGCGCTGGTTGGCCGCATCGCCGGCACCGGCGCCTTGCGCCAGCAATTGCTCGAGCCGGCTCTTTTCCGCCTCTGATGCCGACAGCGACGCCTGCAAATTGGCGAGCGAATCTTCCTTGTCCTGCGTCGTCGAGCGCTCCAGCGCCAGAAGCTGGGTCAGTTCGTTGATCTGCAAATTGAGGCGGTTGAGCACCGTGTCCTTGCCGGAGATTTCGCGGCCGAGCAGGAACTGCGCCAGCACGAAGACCGTGAGCAAGAACATGATCGCGAGCAGCAACGTCGACAGCGCGTCGACGAAGCCCGGCCAGTAATCGATACGGCGATCGGTACGCCGGCCCCTGGCGAGAGCCATGCTAATGGACTCCAGTCTTCTTCAGGGCATCGGCGATCTTCTCCAGCGTGCTGCGCATCGCCTTCTGCTCGTCCGACTGGGCCTCGACCCAGTCGCGCATGATCTGCTGCTCCGAGCGCATGTTCTTGACCAGGCCCGAAATGCCGTCGGCAAGGTTGGCCATGGCGGTGGCGACACGCGGATTGGCGCCGCCGCCATTCTCCTGCATGCTGCGCAGTCTTTCCGACAGGACGCGGATCTCGTCGGAGGATTCGGCCTTGGCCGGTTCGGCGACGACGATGTCGGACGACAGGTCGGTGACCGAGGACAGCCAGTTTTCGAGCTCGGTGTAGAAGCGTGTCTGGGCGCGGCCAGCCTGCAGGTCGAGGAAGCCGAGCACCAGGGAACCGGACAGGCCGAACAGCGAGGACGAGAATGCGGTGCCCATGCCGGCCAGCGGAGCGGAAAGCCCCTGCTTCAGCGATTCGAGCACGGCGGCAGCATCGCCGCTGCCGGGATCGAGCGACTCGATGGTTTCGCGGATCGAGCCGATCGTGCCTAGCAGGCCCCAGAAGGTGCCGAGCAGGCCAAGGAACACCAGCAGCCCGACAAGATAGCGCGAGGTGTCGCGGCTTTCATCGAGGCGGGTGGCGATCGAATCGAGCATGGTGCGCATCGAGCTGGTCGAGAAGGCGATCGTCGACGAGCGGCCGATCATCGCCTTCATCGGTGCCAGCAGCACCGGCTCGGTGGTTTCGGAGCCGGCCCGAAAGGAGTTGACCCAGCGCACTTCGCGAAACAGCCGGCCGACCTGCACGAAGGCCAGCAGGATGCCGACCACAAGCACGCCGATGATCAGGCCGTTGAGACCGGGATTGGCGGCGAAGGCGCTCGAGATCTGACGGGTCAGGATGGCGGCGATGAAGGCGACGATCATCAGGAAGATGACCATGGTCAGGAGGAAGACCTGCGGGCTCGACAATTTGTGCGGATCGTACATCAGGACGTCGGAGCGTCTGCCCATGCCGAAGGATTTGAAAAAAGCCATCCGTGCCCCGTTTCCGATGCCGCACTTCACGTTTGACGGCGACTCTAAACGCAATTGTGACGAAATTGAATGGCGCTTGGCAATATTGCCAAGCGGCGTCAGAGCCGGTTGATGACCAGGCAGTCGACCATGGCGGCAAGATGCAGGCCGGCGCCGGTGACGACAAAGCCGTGCCACAGCGCATTGTGGAAGCGCAGGCCTTTCCACGCGAAGAAGATGACGCCGAAGGAATAGACGATGCCGCCGGCAACGATCAGCGCGATCGACGTCGTCGGCAATGTCTGGACGAGCGGCTCGACAAGAACGATGCCGCTCCAGCCGATGGCGAGATAGAAGACGATCGCCAGCCGGTCGAAGCGACCGGGAAGAAGCACTTTAATGGCGATGCCGACCGCTGCCGCGCTCCAAACCAGGACGATCATCGAGATGGCCAGCGGCGAGCCGTCGAGTTGCGCGAGGAAAGGCGTGTAGGTCGCGGCGATCAGCAGATAGATCGCGGCATGGTCGAAGCGCCGCAATATCCACTTGGCCGGCGACACCGGCCAAAGATTGTAGGCCAGCGACACCGACAGCACGGTGAGCAGCGAAACCACGTAGAAAGCGGCGGCGATATATTCGCCCGGACCGGCATGGAAGGCGGCCAGCGCCAGCAGCGTCGAGCCGGCAGCAATGGCGAGCACGATGCCCACTGCATGGACGATGCCGTCGGCGATCATTTCGGCGCGCGAATAGTGCCAGCGTCCCATGAAGGGGATTTCGATCTGGGATTCGGGGCCGATGTGCGTCATGAATGATCCTGCATCTCCCTATCTGGGCGGATGCCGGACAGTATTTCAAGCTTTGGTTGCGGTTTTGCGACTGCGGCGGTTCAGCGCGCCAAGTCCGCTTAGCTAGAGCCTAGCGCGGCGTCACCGGCTTCCTGACGGTCTTCAACAGAGCACGCTGGATGATCTCGTTGCCGGTGACGATCGAGCCGCCATCCAGCATGTTCTGCCCGCCGGCGAAGTCGGAGATGAAGCCGCCTGCCTCACGGATCAGCAGGATGCCGGCGGCGACGTCCCAGGCAGACAGGCCGGTTTCCCAGAACCCGTCCATGCGGCCGGCAGCGACGTAGGCGAGATCGAGCGAGGCGGAGCCGAGGCGGCGCACGCCCGAGACTTCGGCCATCACGTTGCGCAGCTCGACCAGGAAATTGCCATGCTGGCCGCGCCCGAGATGCGGCACGCCGCAGCCGATCACCGCGTCGATCAGCTTGGTGCGGCCGGCGACCCGCAGCCGGCGGTCGTTCATGAAGGCGCCGCCGCCGCGCTCGGCGGTGTAGAGTTCGTCCATCGCCGGATTGTAGACCACGCCGGCGACGATCTGGCCCTGGCGCTCCAGCGCGATCGAGATGGCGAACAGCGGAATGCCGTGCAGGAAATTGGTGGTTCCGTCGAGCGGGTCGACGATCCAGCGGTGCTGGCCGTCGTCGCCTTCGATCACGCCGCGTTCCTCCATCAGGAAGGCGTAGCCCGGCCGCGCCTTCGATAGCTCGGTGAAGAGTATTTCTTCTGCCTTGCGGTCGGCCTGGCTGACATAGTCGCCCGGCCCCTTCATCGAGACCTGCAGGTTCTGTACTTCGCCGAAATCGCGCGACAGCGAGCGGCCGGCCTTCATGGCGGCCTGGACCATTACATTGAGGATCGCGGAACGCGCCATAGTGTTTCTTCCTGCTGCCGCGCCTATTTGCTTTGAGGCATGATCTTATCCAAAAAGTCTGCAACTTTTTGGGATCATGCCTTAGTCGGCGCGGCGCACGTAAGTGATTTCGTTGGTGTCGACGATGATACGTTCGCCCGAACCGATGAACGGCGGCACCAGCACGCGGATGCCGTTTTCCAGCATCGCCGGCTTATAGGATGAGGCGGCCGTCTGACCCTTCACCACCGGATCGGCCTCGGTGATGGTCAGCGTCACCTGGTCGGGCAGTGAAATGCCGATCGGCCTTTCGTCATAGAGCTGGACCGTCACCATCATGCCGTCCTGCAGGAAGGCAGCGCGATCGCCGACGAAATCCTTTTGCAACTCAAGCTGCTCGTAGCTTTCGGTGTCCATGAACACCAGCGCGTCGCCCTGCTCGTAGAGGAAGGAGAAATCCTTCATCTCCAGCCGGATCTGTTCGACGGTTTCGGCGGAGCGGAAACGCTCATTGAGCTTGGTGCCGTTGATCAGGTTCTTCAACTCGACCTGGTTATAGGCGCCGCCCTTGCCTGGTTTGACAGCGTTGGTCCTGACCGCCACCCACAGGCCGCCGTCATGCTCGATGACGTTGCCGGGACGGATTTCGTTGCCATTGATCTTGGCCATGATGATGTGATCCGGAATGAGATTTTCGCCGTGAAAGCGATTTGGCGCCTCCAAGACCACAAATTGCCAGGAGAGGCAAGTGAGCGGCGAAGAGGGGGAACCCGCGCCACTGCGAGGTATTCACTGTCCGTGGCGCTTTACGGCAGGCGGTTGGCCTTCTGCAGCGCCTGCTTCGTCTGGTCGTCGGTCAGGCCCTGCAGAAAATCATCCATCTGCGGATCGATGAGCCCGGCGCGACGGGCGACGACGTACCAGGCGCCGGCAAGGATCGGATCCGGATCGGTGCCGATGCCGCCCATGTAAAGCTTGGCGAGGCGGTTCTGGGCGGCGACATTGCCGCCCTCGGCGGCCTGTTTCATCCAGCCGAAGCCAGACTTGAGGTCGCGGGCGCCACCACGTCCCTCGATCATCCACGCGGCGAGATCGATCTGCGCCGTGTCATAGTTCTGCCGTGCTGCCTGCGCCAGCAGGCCTCGCGCCTGGACATCGTCGCGCGGCTTGCCGCCGACGCCATTGGCATAGACCTGCGCCATCGCATATTGCGCGTCGGCAAGGCCGGTCGCGGCGGCGCGCTGATAATAGGACACCGCCTTTGCGATGCCGGCATCGCCGGGGTCCTGCTGGACCAGCAGCTGCGCGAAATTGAACTGCGCCAGACGGTTGCCGGCCTCGGCGGCGGCCTGCATCAGCGCGTAGGCCCCTTTCTCGTCCTTCTTGACGTAGCGGCCGTCGAGCAGCATCAGCGCATATTGGAACTGCGATTCCGGTATGCCCTGCTCTGCGGCAAGCGCGTACCACTTTGCCGCCTCCGCCGCGTCGACCGGCACGCCAAGGCCGCGCGACAATATCTCGGCAATCAATGTCTGCGCCGCCGGATCGCCGTTCTGAGCGCGAACCAAGGCGAGGTTGTAGGCTGTCTTGTAAAGGCCGCGCTGGAAGGCGCCATAGGCAGAATCCGATGGCTTTGCACCGAAGCGATCAGGATTGATGGCGTCGGCCGACGGCAGCGGCGCCGTGGTGGCGGGCTGCGGCAGCGGCGTGGCGATCGGCTTGTCCGTGCTTGCACCGATGTCGGGCTTCGGTTGCGGCAATGGGACGGTTTCCGCAATGGCGGCCTCCGCCATGAGCGCCGCAAGCAAAGCACCGAAAAGGATTGTCGGCGCGGGCACGTCAGTCCTCGAAACGCGGCGCGGTTTCGTCGAGCAGCGCATTGGCGCTAGCGACTGCTATCTTTGGGTCGATGCCGTCGGCAAAGACGGCGCTGGACAGCGCCACGAATTCGGCGCCGGTGGCAGCTACCGCTTCCACCGAAGCGATGTCGGACCCGGCCATGACGATGCAGGGAATCTGGATCACATCCGCCCACCATTGCCCCAGCGACAGGTTGCGTGGGTGCGGCTCCGGCTTGTTGTCGTAGCCGAAGCGGCCGAAGAAGATGTAATCGGGCCTGAGCTCGCCGAGTTCCAGGGCATCGTCGCGGGTCTTGGCGCCGCCGGTGCCGACCATCATTTTTGCCTGAAAACGTTCGATCGTCTCGGCGAGTTCGGCCTTGCCGACCTCGACATGGATGCCATCGGCCTGGACGCGGCCGGCGATGCGAGTGTCGCCGGCAATGACGACGGCAACGCCTGCCGCTTGCCCCGCCGGCACGATCTGTTCGGCGAAGGCCTGGAAGGAGGCCTCGTCCATGCCGTTTTCGGGCAGGATGAGCGAGGCGACGTCGCCGCCCTCGAACGCCGCGCCGATGCGCTCAGCCGGCACGCCGGGCGGCGCGATCAGCACGATGCGGCAGCGATTTGGAGGCGTTGCGTCGTTCATTGGTTTTCGATCCCGGTTTTCGCCTATGCCGGGCGAAGATGGTTGCATTGCGGCATAGAGCAAAGTGCCGGCCTTGAACAGGCGGGCGCGGCAGGATCATTGGCGCAGGATTGTCGTCCGGTGACGTTACTGCCTCACTTGATTGCCTGGGTGCTCTCGGCTGGGGCCTTCGATTTCCACAGTGTCCAGCCGAGATTCATGCCGGCGGCGGCGACCAGGATGGCGGCGGCGCCGACGATCTGGGCCGGATGCAGCCGGTGGCCGAAGGCGACGACATCGACCAGGATCGCGACCACAGGGTAGATGAAGGACAGCGACCCCTGCAGATGCGTCGGCAGTTTCTGAATGGCGCCGTACATCAGGATGTACATCAGACCGGTATGGACGACACCAAGCGTCGCCAGCATGCTCCAGCTCCACGCATCGGCGGGAAGGTGGGAAAGGTTGGCGAAGGGTGCCAGCATGACGACGCCGACGCAGACCTGGATCAGGGCGATCAGGTGTGGTGGCGTGCCTTTGAGCTTCTTGGTGACGATGGCGGCGACGGCCCAGAAGAAAGCCGCACCCAGCGCCATCGCGATGCCGATAAAATAATCCGTACCGACATTGCCTGTGCCTGTATTAGGGCCCACATCGGGCGAGGCCTGCACGATCAGCAGCATGCCGGCGAAGGCGATGCCAAGCCAGGCCAGCTTCGTCATTGTCAGCCGCTCTGAGAAGAAGAGCGCGCCAAAGCCGACCAGCATGAAGGGCTGCGTGTTGTAGACAGCCGTGGCGATCGAGATCGAGGCGCGGGAAAACGAGCTGAACAGCAGCAGCCAGTTGACGACGATGGCAGCACCCCCGAGAGCCGCGATCGCCACGATGCGCAGTGACAGCCTGCCGCGCAGCAGCCCGAGGGCAGCGCAGATGATCAGCAGCGTTAGCGCGCCGAAGGCGCAGCGCCAGAAGACGACGTCCATGATGGGCTCGCCCGACATGATGACGAACCATCCGATCGTGCCGAGGATCGCCATTGCGGCCGTCATTTCGATCGTGCCGCGCACCGTGCTGTCCATGAGATTACCTCTCGAATGCTGATGGTTGATAATCCCATGCGGCACTAGCGCTTTCCATGTCTTGCGCCAGGTGATATGCCAGTTGCGCCTAATTAAATAAGGTGATGACGGCCTTTTCCTTGGGAATGTCAAATGCTGGACGATCTGGACCGACGCCTTCTCGAAATCCTGATCAAGGATTCGCGAACCTCATTGAAGGAACTGGCCCAGCAGGTAGGACTGTCGTCGCCGAGCGTCGCGGAACGCCTGCGTCGGCTGGAGGATCGTGGCGTTATCAGGGCTTTCACCGTCGAGATCGACCCGCAAGCGCTCGGCTACACGCTGCAGGCGATCGTTCGCATCCGGCCTTTGCCAGGCAAGCTGCATATCGTCCAGAAGCTGATCGAGGAGATTCCGGAGTTTGGCGAATGCGACAAGGTGACGGGCGACGACTGCTTTGTTGCCCGGCTGTTCGTTCGCTCGATCGGCGATCTCGACAAGCTCCTCGACCGTATCGCCGACAAGGCCGAAACCAGCACAGCCATCATCAAGGCGCAGCCGATCCGGAGGCGCCCACCGCCGCTCGCTGCAACCGCCATCTCAAAACCGTAACAGGCCTCGGCACTCACGACGCATCGCATTGTGTGTACATTTGCAGTCGCGGCGCGAAGGTTTATCGGCTATTCCAGCGTCTACACGCTTTCCCTCCAACTGCTCCCCGCCGATGTCAGGTCTTCTGCTCGATCCCTGGTTCTATGCCGCCGCCATTCCAGCCGTCATCCTGGTCGGTCTGTCCAAGGGCGGCTTTGGCGGTGCGGTCGGTTTCGTCGGCGTGCCGCTGATGGCGCTGGCCATGCCGCCGGTGCAGGCAGCCGCCATCCTGCTGCCGATACTGTGCCTGATGGACATCGTCTCGGTGTGGACATGGTGGGGTGTCTACGACCGCAGGATGCTTACGGACATGATGCCGGGGGCGGTGATCGGCATCGGCCTCGGCTGGCTGACCGCGGCGCTGGTGACAGCGGAAATGGTGCGGCTGATCGTCGGCGCGGTGGCCATGATCTTCGTGCTTCGCTGGGTCTATCTACAGATGCGGCACGGTGCGAGCCACTCAGCCGAGCCCAACCGCGCGGCTGCCGCCTCCTGGGGGACGGTCGCCGGCTTCACCAGCTTCGTTGCCCATGTCGGCGGCCCGCCCTTCCAGGTCTATGCGCTGCCGATCCGGCTCGATCCGAAAGTGCTGTCGGGCACTGCCGCAATCTTCTTTGCCGCCACCAACGCATTGAAGCTCATCCCCTATTTTGCGCTGGGACAGTTCGACACCACCAACCTGACCGCGTCGGCGGTTCTGGTACCGCTGGCGCCGCTTTCGACCATCGCCGGCGCCTGGCTGGTGCGGCGGATGCGGCCGGAACTGTTCTACCCCTTCACCTACGCAACCGTGGCGGTCGTCGCAGTCAAGCTTCTGTGGGACGGGATTGCCGGCCTTCTCTAAAGCGCGTCGCGTTTGACCGGCCTCATGCGACGCGCTTTAGGTTGTTGTTTTATGCATGTCGTTATCGCAAAACCGCTGCACACTTTTTGCGCGACATGCATTAGATTGCCAGCAAGCTGCCGGCAGCTGAGCCGCCGCCGTCAGCGTCACGCCAGATTTCAGGCGGCGCTCGGCACCAACTTGCGCGTCCCGCCGAGGGCGAGAGCAATTCCGGTGGTCACGACCAGCGCCATGCAGCCCAGGATAGTGGTATCGTTCAGCGTCGGTTTCAGCACCATGTCGGCGATGATCACCAGCATCACCGAATAGTCGATGCGTGCGGCGCTGAGGATACGCCGGCCCTGGGCGAGGGCCGCCGGCGTGACGCCGTCCTTGGCGATCATCCCCGCCATGCGGTCGGCAGTCGGCTTGAAGATGAACATGCCGATGCAGAAGGTCGTCGCATAGCCGGCGAGGCCGATCACGATCCACAGGTCGGAGAAGCCGACCCAGAACCAGCACATGATCAGGCCGAAGGCGAGCGTCAGCATCGACATCGGCGCGAAGAACCTGTTGCCCAGCTCGCCGGTGGCGCGCATTGCCTGCAGCATACCTTCGATGTTTCCGGCGCGGTCGGCGCGCACCGCAAGCACCATCAGGGTGAAGCCGCCGCCGACCCAGAGGATCGCCGAGACGACATGCAGAAATTTGACGATCGAGTACCAATCCATCGTTGCCTCCTTGGATGTTTTGACGATTGCGAGCGGCGCACATTTGCTCCGTCTCGCTGCGAGGAGCGGGCGTTTAGCGCGGCGCCTGTTTCGGAACGATGTCGTGTGGGCGGCGGCTTTGTTTCGGCGTCCGATGAGACACGGCCGTAACGGCATCGTTCAACGATTGCGCAAGCGCATCGCGCCGTTTCCTGCTATTCTGACAGCGCCGGGAGGGATCGGGCGCCATGCGGCATCGTCCAGAAACATTGCCGATGCTAATGCACCGATGCCGAGGACCCGGTGGCGGATCAACCGCCTGAACTCAGCCCATTCCGAATACGGAAAAGGTAAATCGGGGGATACTATGCAAAAGGTAGCACGAAATTTCTTCACGCTGGCCGTCGTCTACGCGCTGTTCGGGATGGCGCTCGGCCTTCAGATGGCGATCAGCAAAGACCATGCGCAGATGCCGACCCACGCCCACATCATGGTGGCCGGATGGCTGATGTCGGCGGTGTTCGCCTTCTTCTACCATCTGTTTCCGGCAGTCGCGGAAAAGAGGCTTGCCACCGCTCATTTCTGGTTGACGGCAATCAGTGGCATCGGCCTGTTGATCGGCCTCTACATCATGCTTGGCGGCAACCCGGCGATCGAGCCGCTTGTGGCAACGTCCTCGATGGGTTTTTACGCGGGATTGCTGCTGTTCGCCTACATCGCGCTGCCGGTGGTGTGGAAAGTTGAGCGGCTTCCCGAGACCCAAAAGGCCTGAGTCCCAAAGGCTCTGAGCATTGTGCTGTTACGGCACAGGCGGGCGACGCTTGTTCAAAAAATATCCGCGCCGTTAAGGCTTCATTAAGCTTTACAGGCGTTTACTATGTGCATCCAGTGATCTGGATTCTTACCGAGTGGTTGGAGCCACTTTGTTTGACGCCTCCCTGTTAAACTCCTGAGAGCCGCCTTATCCGCGGCTCTTTTTTTGTCCGCGATCCGGATTGCCCCGGTGCCTGCGCCGCCGTTAACCGTTTGTTAAACATGTGCTTGCCTTCGCCGGCGGCGAAGCGCATTTTCAAGCCTCGGTCATATAGGGTGCAGGGCGTGACGGCGATGACGCCGATTCGGCCGGCTGTAAGGCAAGTGCAGGGCGTATCGATGAACGATCCTTCGAAGGGAAGCGCGAAAACCATCAAGCTGGCGGAGCGCCGGGTTTTCTCCCAATCCTTCAAGCCGCTCTACCAGGAAGGGATGGGCCTGGTCGAGCAGGCGGCCGAATATCTGGACGGCAAGGGCCGGGCGGAGGCGAAGAAACTGTCCAGGCTGGCGGCGACGCTCTATGCGGCCGAATCGATGCGACTGACCACGAGGCTGATGCAGGTCGCCTCTTGGCTGCTATTGCAGCGCGCGGCGAATTCCGGCGAGATGACCCGCGATCAGGTTGCTTCCGAAAAATCCAAGGTGCGCCTCGACACCGCTTCCGCCAACAACGATGCCGCAGGCTGGGTCGAACTGCCCAAGGATTTTCTTGACCTCATCGACCGCTCGCTGCGCCTGCAGGCGCTGGTGCGTCGCATGGACGAGGAGATCTACGGCGGCGCCGTGGCCGACGTGTCGCCATCCGGCCGCCGCGTCAATCCGGTTTCCGATCAGATCACGTTGCTGAACACGGCTTTCGCCCGCGGCTGAGAGACCGTTTGGAAACTCTACTCTGGCGGCATCTGATGGCGTTTTCTGCGCTTATCTACAGCGCCGCGCGTCCTCTTGGACGCGCAAAGGACGCTGTAGCACTTTGATTTTTGCGCATGATCCTTTCCGAAAATCGGTTCCGATTTTCGGGGTCATGCGTGGGCTCATGGACCCAAATGTCCGCTCCGCTCCGTTCTCGAAACCACCACCATATGACTCGCCGGAGCGACTTTCGAAACAGTCTCTTTGGCTCATCCTGCAAGCAGCGGAGCCTGTTTCTGGTTTGTTCACATTTCGCTGGCATCGCTGTCCGCCAAGGGTAGACTTGGCGGATGGGGGAAACGATTCGCATTATCGGCATCGATCCGGGGCTGAGGCGCACCGGCTGGGGCATCGTCGAGAGCCTCGGCAATTCGCTGCGCTTCGTCGCCTCCGGAACCGTCCGTTCCGACGACAAGGCGGCGCTGGCGACACGGCTTTGCCAGTTGCATGACGGGCTTGCCGAGATCCTGCATACCGCCATGCCGCACGAGGCGGCGGTCGAGCAGACCTTCGTCAACAAGGATGCGGCGGCGACGCTGAAGCTTGGCCAGGCGCGCGGCATCGCCATGCTGGTGCCGGCGCTGGCCGGTCTGGTCGTTGCCGAATATGCGCCCAACGCCGTCAAGAAGGCGGTGATCGGCGTCGGCCATGGCGACAAGAAGCAGATCCACATGATGGTCAAGGTGCTGATGCCGAAGGCGACGTTCGACACCGACGATGCCGCCGACGCGCTGGCCATTGCCATCTGCCACGCGCATCACCGGCAGAGTGTTGTCTACAGGATGGCGGCGCTGGCATGAGGGACCACACATGATCGGCAAGCTCAAAGGCACGCTGGACGAGGTCGACGAGGATTTCTGCATCGTCGATGTGCACGGCGTCGGCTATGTCGCCCACTGCTCGGCGCGCACGCTTGCCGCTTTGCCGGCACCCGGCGAGGCGGTGGTGCTGTTCATCGAGACCTATGTGCGCGAGGATATGCTGCGGCTCTACGGTTTCCAGTCGGTGCTGGAGCGCGAGTGGTTCCGGCTGTTGATGAGCAATGTGCAGGGCGTCGGCGCCAAGGTGGCACTGGCCATTCTGTCGACGCTGGCGCCGGCCGATCTCGCCAATGCCATCGCGCTACGTGATATTGCCATGGTCAGCCGCGCGCCCGGCGTCGGCAAAAAGGTGGCTGAGCGCATCGTCACCGAACTGAAGAACAAGGCGCCAGCCTATGCGGGCACTGCCTCCGGCACCATCGGCCTGAAGCAGGAACTCGGCGATGGCGTCGCGCCGGCGCCGATCACCGACGCCGTCTCGGCGCTGGTCAATCTCGGCTATTCGCGCGATACCGCCGCCAATGCGGTGGCGGCGGCGCTGAAGAGCGCCGGCGAGGATGCGGATGCTTCGAAGCTGATCCGCTTCGGGCTGAAGGAGCTGGCGCGGTGAGTCTGCGCTTGTCCCGTTCCCTGCCCTGTGCAAGGAAGGCCGCATGAGCCTTTCGCCACGCCTCATTGCTCCCGACAAGCGCGGCGAGGATGCCGAGCAGACCTTGCGGCCGCAGACGCTCGGCGACTTCGTCGGCCAAGCGGCGGTGCGGGCCAATCTCAAAGTGTTCATCGAGGCTGCCAAGGGCCGCAGCGAGGCGCTTGACCACGTGCTGTTCGTCGGGCCGCCCGGCCTCGGCAAGACGACGCTGGCGCAGATCATGGCGCGTGAGCTCGGTGTCAATTTCCGCTCGACCTCCGGTCCGGTCATCGCCAAGGCCGGCGATCTCGCAGCTCTGCTCACCAATCTCGAAGACCGCGACGTGCTGTTCATCGACGAGATCCACCGGCTCAACCCGGCGGTCGAGGAAATTCTCTATCCGGCGATGGAGGATTTCCAGCTCGACCTGATCATCGGCGAAGGGCCGGCGGCGCGCTCGGTCAAGATCGATCTTGCCCGCTTCACCCTCGTCGCCGCTACCACCCGGCTCGGCCTTTTGACCAATCCGCTGCGCGACCGCTTCGGCATTCCAGTCCGCCTCAATTTCTACTCCGTCGAGGAACTGGAGCAGATCGTGCGGCGCGGCGCCCGCATCCTTGCGATGCCGCTCGGCGACGATGGCGCGCTGGAGATCGCGCGACGCGCGCGTGGGACACCGCGCATCGCCGGCCGCCTTTTGCGCCGCGTGCGTGATTTTGCATCAGTCGCCGGCGACGGTCATGTCGATCGCCAGATCGCCGACGAGGCGCTGACGCGGCTCGAGGTCGACGCGCTCGGCCTCGACGCGCTCGACCGCCGCTATCTCTCGATGATCGCGCGGAATTTTGGCGGCGGGCCGGTCGGCATCGAGACCATTGCGGCAGGGCTTTCCGAGCCGCGCGACGCCATCGAGGACATCATAGAGCCCTATCTGATCCAGCAGGGTTTTATTCAGCGCACGCCGCGCGGCCGCGTGCTGACCGCCAATGCCTGGCGGCATCTCGGACTCGACGCGCCGAAGGATCTGGCGCAGCAGCAGATCAGCCTGTTCCAGGAGGAATGACGAAGTCTGCAGGCGCCTCTCAGTCCCGCGAATGCTTCTGTGTCTTCGTCGGATCCAAGGTGATGATTGACAAGGATTATAATCCTCATCATGCTGCTCATTTCTTAACCATAGAAGTTCAGTCAAATTTCGATTTGACTTTTTTCAAATAGTATAGCGTTATTTCAGGCACCGCGTAATATGCGACATTAAGCGCTCACGCATAACTATATGCATTGAAGTCCTGGCCTTCTACGCCGCTGACAGCGGCGAAGAAGTATATTGTCAATTGTTCAATATGGCAGGGGGAAGCTATGATTGCAGCAAGCAGAGTGACCGAGCTTAAGACAGAACCCCGCTACATCGATATCGCCAGACAGGGTGATAGCGATCTCGATGTACTCAAGTTACTTCCTGGAACGTGGAAGAATGACCCGGGCATGAAGGGGCGTGGCTGGAATGCGATCGCTTTGCCATTCGCTTCATCGGGCAGCGGGATCGACTACCGGCTCCTGGTCAATCAATATGATGAGGTGCTCAAATTCACTTTGGTGGACAAGGGCGTCAAGAATCGCGGCATCCAGAGGAACGGAACTTCGATCAACACCGACCAGGTCGTGGTCGCACTGGATTACGAGCAACGGATCGAGCAGTTGCTTGCCGACGATTTTCCGGCGAGCGGCCTGCAGGGAGATCCGAACACGACGATTCACCACGAGCCGGGCCTTTGGTTGTTCATGACCAATGAGGCAGAGAAAACCAGCAACATTGGACGCCTTGGGACCATTCCGCACGGCGACTCACTGCTTGCATTGGGTGCGGGCGAGGTCACCAACGGGCCACCGACAATTCCGCCAATCAATGGGTTGCCGATAGGCGTCAAACAGAATCTCACCAGTCCCTATCTGGCGCCCTACAATCATTTTCATCTCGCTCCGTTCAAGGGTGTTGTGGCCGATCCCACCTTTCCGGGTTTCGATCCGGTGAAGCCACATCTGCTTCTTGTCGGCGGCGCTCCGGGAACCGTAACCAGAACGACAAAGCTGCAGGTCAGCACGACTGTCGAGACCGCCGGGATCGTCAATATTCCCTTCATCGTAAGGCAGGCCAACGCGGCCGAAATGATTTCGACTTTCTGGATAATGGAATTGGACGAGCTGACGCCCGCGGGAACGCCGCGCCTCATTCTGCAATATCTGCAAATCGTGCTTCTCGATTTCTTCCCGCGTCGCGATGGTCTGCCGGGCCTGATAAGATGGCCCCATGTCAGCATCAACACGATGCAGAAGGTCGCGGATGCCGACGCAATGAAGACAGCGGCGCCAGCCACGCCCTGATGCATGTCGCCCAAAAGTGCGCAGCGGTTTTGGGGCAACGACCTGCATGGAAACAAACATTTGAAGCGCGTCGCGTGAATCCTTTCAAACGCGGCGCGCTTTGAGCCTGGTCCATCCCGACAGCGGGATGGGGCTCTATCTCAATGTTTGAGCACCGGATTTTCCCAAAACCGGTACCCACTTTTGGGTCCGATGCTTTAGCTGCGCAAAATCTCCCAATCCTGGTCAGCTTGCCGGCACATTTGCGGATTTTAACGCGAAGCCTCGCGCTGTGGGACGACGATCCCGCGAATGACGGAGCTGAGCGATGATCACCAGACGTGGCTTCCTGCGCCTCATCGGCGGTTCGTTGTTATCGGCGGTGTCGCTCAGCGCTTATGCGGTTGGCCTCGAGCCGATGTTGCTGACGCATGTAAAGCGCTATTCATTGACGCCGCCAAACTGGCCTGCGGGATTGCGGCTTCGGGTTGTCGCCCTCGCCGATATTCATGCTTGCCGGCCATGGATGACGCCGGAGCGGATCAGGTCGCTTGCCGAACGGGCGAACACCCTGCAACCGGATCTGATTGTCCTGCTTGGCGACTATGCAGCCGGCACACGCCTGGTTACGGACTGGGTGGATTCCTCCGAATGGGCGCCGGCCTTGTCCGGCCTGAGGGCGCCGCTCGGCGTGTGGTCAATCCTTGGCAATCACGACTGGTGGGAGGACCTTTCCGCGCAGGAGGCCGGGTTCGGGCCGACGGTGGCGCGCAGGGCGCTCGAGCGCGCCGGCATCCCGGTCCTGGAAAACGATGCCGTCCGCCTGGAAAAGGACGGGCATGGCTTCTGGATCGCCGGACTTGCGGACCAACTTGCGCTGCGGCCGGGCAAAACCTGGGGCCGCAGCGGATTCAAAGGACTGGACGACCTGCGCGGCACGCTGGCAAAAGTAAGCGACAAGGCTCCCGTTATTCTGCTCGCACATGAGCCGGACATATTCCCGAAGGTCCCGTCACGGGTATCGTTGACTCTTTCGGGTCATACCCATGGCGGACAGGTGCGGCTGTTCGGCTATTCTCCGGTCGTGCCATCCCGCTTCGGCAACCGTTTTGCCTATGGCCATGTCGTGGAGGAGAACCGGCACCTGATCGTCTCCGGAGGGCTCGGTTTCAGCATTCTGCCGGTGCGTTTTGGGATGCGCCCAGAGATTCTTTCGATCGAACTGGGTTCAGCCTGACCGTCAATGAAGTGACTTGATCGCGTCCATCACATCCGACTCGGCCTTGTCGCCATCAAACGCCTCGACGATGCCGAAGGCGCCGCCATAGCTTCAGACCGACCATGCGAAGCCATGGGCTTCCGCGCGCGCGATGCATGTCGACGATGACTTTCAGCCCGGCGCGATTGATCATGCGTACCGAGTCCAGCACGCTGACATAGAGATCGTCGCGCAGCGCCAGCGTCTGACCGGACAGGAACGGCGACGGGTCGACCGGCATGCGCAGGAAATCGAAGCCGGCGCTCTTCAGCGGTCATCGTCGCTGAGGAATTTGCGCCATTCCGGCTAGGGCAGGATTGCCCGCCGGTCGCCCCATTTGTCCTCGCCCGGCCAGGTCGTCCATTGGTCGAGGTTGAGGCCGCGCTTCATCGAAAAGCTCGCCGCCTGGCCCGGCAGCGCCAGCGCGGCCAGCACAAGCAGCGCCGCCATCAAGGTCTTGATCATCGCCGTCAACAGTGCCATCGGGTTCATGCGCCAAGCTAATGCGTGTAGCCCAAAAAGTGTGTAGCGGTTTTGGGACAACGACACGCACGGAAACAACCGCCTAAAGCGCGTCGCGCTTCAGGTGCCCGGTCAGCCCGAAAAGGAAAGCGCAATGGACGATCATGGTGAATCGGCGACGCTCTGCGCCGGGCTTTCCGGCGCGCTGACGGAATTCGGCCACCGGCTGATGGCGCGGGTCTATTATGCCGACACCGATTTCTCCGGCGTCGTCTACCACGCGCGCTATCTCGAATTTTTCGAGCGCGGCCGTTCCGATTATCTCAGGCTTGCCGGCGTCCATCACACCGAGCTTGCCGAGGGCAAGCATGGCGAAAAAATAATCTGGGTGGTGAGGCGCATGGAGATCGACTTCCGGGGCTCCGCCCGTATGGACGACATCCTGACCATCGAGACGCGCACCGAGGACATTTCGGGCGCCCGCATCTTCATGGCGCAGCAGCTGAAGCGCGGCGGCGAGGTGCTGGTCGAGGCGCGGGTCGAGGCGGCGATCATCGGCGAGAACGGCCGGCCTAGGCGTTTTCCGAAGGAATGGATCGCTGCCTTCATGCCCAAGGCAAATCAGTAAGTTCAAAATCGGTAAGTTACTGACGCCGATGATCCGCCGACGATGCCAGGCGGCTCGCCCAAGGCGCGGCAATGCGCCGCGCTGTCCGTCCTAACCCATCCTTAACCATAACGGTTCATGAAGAGGGTGGTGAAGATTGGAGAATCCAGCGCCTTCCTTTCACCAAGATTTGCCCCGAAAACGCCGCCAACGGTGCATTTTGGGGTTATTCCGCAAGCTTTGCGCGAACGGACCACAAGGGATGCCCATGGGCCAGCTGCCAACCGTGCCCGGAAAATCTTAAGGACGTAACCATGGAAAATATCGCACTCGCCGAACCGGGCGCGCATTTGTCGATTTGGGCGCTGTTCATACAGGCCGGCTGGGTGGTCAAGCTGGTCATGATTGGGCTGCTCTGCGCCTCAATCTGGACCTGGGCGATCATCGTCGACAAGCTCGTCGCCTATGGCCGCATGCGGCTCGCGCTCAACCGCTTCGAACAGGTGTTCTGGTCGGGGCAGTCGCTGGAAGAGCTCTACCGCACGCTCGCCGACCGCAAGACATCAGGCATGAGCGCCATCTTCGTCGCCGCCATGCGCGAATGGAAAAAAAGTTTCGAGAAGGGCGCGAAATCACCGCTTGGCCTGCAGACCCGCATCGACAAGGCGATGGACCTGGCGCTGACCCGCGAAATGGAAAAACTGGAAGGACGGCTTGGCTTTCTCGCCACCACCGGCTCGGCGGCGCCCTTCATCGGCCTGTTCGGCACCGTGATCGGCATCATGACCTCGTTCCAGGCGATCGCCGCATCCAAGAATACCAGCCTGTCGGTGGTCGCACCCGGCATTGCCGAGGCGCTGCTGGCCACCGCAATAGGCCTGCTCGCGGCCATCCCCGCCGTCATCGCCTACAACAAGCTGTCGTCGGACGCGAGCAAGATCGCCGTGCGCATGGAGGGGTTCGCGGACGAGTTCTCCGCCATACTCTCGCGCCAAATCGATGAAAAAGTCGCGCAGAAGACCTGAGGAACAATCATGGGAATGTCTGTAGGCGCGGGTGGCGGAGGACGCGGTGGTCGCGGCCACAGGCGGCGCGGCCGCCATCACGCGATGATATCGGAAATCAACGTCACGCCGATGGTCGACGTGATGCTGGTGCTGTTGATCATCTTCATGGTCGCGGCGCCCTTGCTGACGGTCGGCGTGCCGATCGACCTGCCGGACACGCAGGCCAAGGCGATGAATGTCGACACGCAGCCGATCACCGTCTCCATCAACTCCGCCGGCCAGATCTATCTCCAGGAGACCGAAATCCCGGTTGAGGAGCTGGTGGCGAAGCTGCAGGCGGTTTCGAAGACCGGCTATGATGAGCGCATCTTCATTCGCGGCGACAAGTCCACCGACTATGGCACCGCGATGAAGGTGATGGCCCGGATTTCGGCCGCCGGATACAAGAATATCGGCCTCGTTTCACTGCAGGAACAGGATCAATAGACGCAAGATGAGGACCGGCCTCACCACATCGGTGATCTTGCATGCGGTCGCGATCGGCTTCGGCCTGTTCACGCTGTCGGCGCCGGCTGCATTGCCGGCGTCCGATGCCGAGTCTCTGGCGGTCGAAATCGTGCCGATGGAAGCGATCGCGCAGATACAGCAAGGCGACAAGAAAGCTGCGGTGAGCGAAAAGCCGGCGCCATTGCCGACCCAGCGTCCCGACATCGTGGCCGACGCGCAGACGGTCGGCGACAACAGCGTCGATACCGACAAGCCGCCGACGCCGGAACCCAAGCCCCAGCCGGTCGATATGGCTGAGGCGCCGCCGCCCGCGCCGACGCCGAAAGAAAAGCCGAAGCCCGAGGACGTGCCGAAACCGAAGGAGCAGCCCAAGCCAGTCCCGGCGACGGAGGTCGCACCGGTCCCGCAGCCGAAGGAAGAGGTCAAGCCCGAGCCGGTCAAGCAGGCGGAGCCTAAGCCGACGCCGGCCAAGGAGCCGGCGCCGACGCCGCCGCAGGACAAGACCGCCGCCATCGACCCGAAGCCTGAGGTCAAGCCGGACGCCGTCGCCGAGGCCATCGCCCAGGAGCCGCCAACCGAGACGACGCAGCTTCCGGACTCTGCGCCTGCCCCGCAGGCGCGGCCGAAGCCGCAGCCGGCCCAGGCCGAAAGCGCAAAGGCGCCGGAGCGCAAGGATGCCGACAAGCCGGTCAAAGAAGCCTCGTCCAAGCCAAAATCGGAAGACAAGCAGTTCAACGCCGACGAGATTTCCGCTTTGCTCGACAAGCGAAAGCCGTCCGGCGGCGGTGCCAAGCGCTCGACCCAGCAGGCGTCTCTCGGCGCCGACAAAAACCAGGGCCAGAAGCTTTCAAGGTCGGAGCAGGGGGCGTTGGAGGCTCAACTTGGTGGTTGCTGGACCCTGCCGGTGGGGCTCGAGGGTTCCGAGAATTTCATCGTCGTAGTCCGGTTCAACCTCGACGCCTCCGGCAAGCTGGACGGACGGCCATCTGTCGAAAAGTCGAGCGGAAGCCGCCCGTTCGACGAAAGTGCCGTGCGCGCGGTTCAGAAATGCGATGTGGCCGGTCTGCAGGTCCCCGCAGGCAAACAAGACATCTGGGCCGACGTTCGTGTCACGTTCGATCCGAGGGAGATGCTGGGCCTATAGGCCTGGCGCCCCGTAGAATATTAAAGAGAAGCGAGAAGACATGAAATCCATCCTCCAGCCGCTCCTGATGATCATAGCGATGGCGCTGGGCATGACTGCCGCCGCCACCTTGCCGGCGCGGGCGCTCGTTGAGCTCAACGTCAACAAAGGCAATGTCGAGCCGCTGCCGATCGCCATCACCGACTTTCAAGGTGGCGATGCGCTGGGTGCGGAGATTTCCGGCATCGTCAGCGCAGACCTGAAACGCTCCGGCCTGTTCGCGCCGATCGACAAGAGCGCCTTCATAGAAAAGATCTCCAATCCGGATGTCACGCCCCGTTTCGAGGACTGGAAAGTGATCAATGCCCAAGCGCTGGTCACCGGCAGCGTCAGCAAGGAGGCCGATGGCCGCGTCCGCGCCCAGTACAGGCTGTGGGATACGTTTGCCGGCCAGCAGATGTCCGGCGAGCAGTTCTTCGCCAACGACGCCAATACGAGGCGTGTCGCCCATATCATCGCCGACGCGATCTATGAACGGCTGACCGGCGAGAAGGGCTATTTCGACACGCGCGTCGTCTTCATCGACGAATCGGGCGCAAAGAACGCGCGCAAGAAGCGCCTCGCCATCATGGACCAGGACGGCGCCAATATCCGCTACCTGTCGGATGGCAGGTCGATCGTGCTGACCCCGCGTTTCTCGCCAAACCGGCAGGAAATCACCTACATGTCCTATGAAAGCGGCCAGCCGAAGGTCTATCTGCTGCAGATCGAGACCGGGCAGCGCGAACTGGTCGGCGACTTTCCCGGCATGACCTTTGCGCCGCGCTTCTCGCCCGACGGCCAGAAGGTGATCATGAGCCTGCTGCGCGACGACGGCAATTCCAACATCTTCGCCATGGATTTGAGGAGCCGCTCGACGACAAGGCTCACCAATTCGACGGCCATCGACACGTCGCCATCCTATTCTCCGGATGGCAGCAAGGTGGTGTTCACCTCCGACCGCGGCGGCCGCGCGCAGATCTATGTGATGGGCGCCGACGGTTCGGGCCAGACCCGCATCTCCTTCGGCGATGGCGTCTATTCGACGCCGGTGTGGTCGCCGCGCGGCGATCTCATCGCCTTCACCAAGCAGACTGCCGGCGAGTTCCAGATCGGCGTCATGCGCGTCGACGGTTCGGGCGAGCGCATCCTCTCAACCGGCTTCCAGCAGGAGGGGCCGACCTGGGCGCCCAACGGCCGGGTGCTGATGTTCTTCCGCGATTCAGCCGGCGGGCCGAAACTCGTTTCGGTCGATCTCACCGGCCGCAACGAACAGTCGATCGCGACGGCGAATTTCGCATCGGACCCGGCCTGGTCGCCGCTGCTCGAGTGAGAGGAATTGGAGAAATGAAGAATTGAAGAGATGGAGAAAACGGGATTCCTCAACTCTTCGATTCGATCCTTTCCACGGCTTCGTCGCGTTTTAGCCGCATTTCTGCCTACGGTCCGCGCGCATTGTTGCCTCCACGGATTCCCCTTGGGCAAAACGGCTGCGGACGGCAGCCGAAACCAAATTTTAACCGTGTTTCTTGAACGCCGGTTAACCCAAACGTGGTTACTGGACGATCAACGAAATCACTCGAATTGCGAAGGAGAGGCGGCATGGGCCGTATCGCAGCACTTACCAGAAACCCGGTGATGATCGCGCTGGTGGCGTTGCTCGCCATCGCCGGTTGCGCCTCGAAGAAGAACCTGAACAGCGCCGCCGATCTCGGTCTCAGCGGCGCCGGAGCGGCAACGCCCGGATCGGCCCAGGACTTCACCGTCAACATCGGCGACCGCATCTTCTTCGACACGGATTCGTCCTCGATCCGCGCCGACGCGCAGACGACGCTTTCGCGCCAGGCGCAATGGCTGAACCAGTATAGGCAGTATGCCATCGTCATCGAAGGCCATGCCGACGAGCGCGGCACGCGCGAATACAATCTGGCGCTCGGCGCCCGCCGTGCCGCCGCCACCCGCGACTTCCTCGTCGCCAGGGGCGTTTCCGCCCAGCGCCTGAAGACCATTTCCTACGGCAAGGAGCGTCCGGTCGCGGTTTGCGACGACATCTCCTGCTGGTCGCAGAACCGCCGCGCCGTCACCACGATCAGCGGCGCCGGTTCTTGATCGGCAATTCTTGATCGGCAGAAATGCAACACATATGTGCGAAAGGCGGCCGCGGCCGCCTTTTTCATGTCCGGCGCCCGGATATGGGACTTGAAACAAAATTTGGCCGAAGTCCTGCGTCCTGGTAAGAGCCGAGGCGCCTGACGGTCCACTCCGATCGGAAGGCATGCAACAGGCAAACAATTTCACGGCGAGAGGCACATGCATTTCAGATCGGTCTTGAGCGGCACGCTTGCGCTGCTGCTCGTATCAAGCGTCGCCGCCCCGGCAAGCGGCGACGAGCAAGCTGCAGAAAAAAGCGGTTTTTCCTTCCGCCTGCCGACGCTCGGCATTTTCGGTGAAAAGCCGGGCATTTTCGGTGAAAAAAAGAAACCGGATCAGGCTCAATTTGCGCAGGATGGCACCGGCACTACGGCGCTGGAGGAACAGCTCCGCCAGATGAACGGCAAGATTGAGGAACTCAACTTCCAGGTGCTGCAGATGCAGGAGCAGATCCGCAAGCAGCAGGAAGACAACGAGTTCCGCTTCCAGCAGCTGGAAGGCGGTTCGCAAGGCGCGCAGCAACCAGCGGAGCAGAAAAAGTCGGACGCCACCACCAACCCCGACAGCAGCGTCGCCGAGGCTCCGGCGACGCACGCGCCGGCCGATGCGGGCACATCGCCAGCCGGCGACCAGAGCGGGGAGGTCATCGTCGAATCGCCGACAGGCGAACCCGGCACGGTGATCCAGGGCACGCCGCCGAAGACGTTCGGCACCATCACGGTCGACAAGAACGGCAATGTGATCGACGCCGACGGCAACACGCAGGCACATGCACCGGCGCAGAACACCGCTCCTGCTACCGGCGCCCAAGGCGCCGGCGACCAGGCCGCCGGCACGCAGGCCGGCAAGTCCGACGATACGGTGGTTGCGGCACTGCCCGCCACCGACGACCCGGAGGAGCTTTACCGCAACTCCTATCAGTTCATCTTGTCGGGCGACTACGGCACTGCCGAACAGGGTTTTCGCGACCACATCGCCCGCTTCCCCAAGGACGCCAAGACGGCGGACGCGCATTACTGGCTGGGTGAGTCACTGCTCGGCCAGCAGAAATACCGCGACGCGGCCGAGACCTTCCTCGCCGCCAGCAAGGATTATCCGAAGGCCAAGAAGGCTCCCGACATGCTGCTGAAGCTCGGTGTGTCGCTGGTCGGATTGAACCAGCGCGACGTGGCCTGCGCCACTTTCGGCGAGATCGGCAAGCGCTATCCCAACGTTTCCGGCGCGCTCAAGGAACGCGTCAAGCAGGAAAGGGCGCTCGCGGCGTGCTAGTTTTTTTCTTGCATGTCGTTGCCCCAAAACCGGGGCCACTTTTGGGCGACATGCATTGATGCTCGAAACCGAGCCTGACCTTTCGGTTTTTTCGCAGATCGATTTTACCAACGGCGCTGTTGCGGCCGTGTCCGGCGGCAGCGACTCGACCGCCCTTCTCCTTCTCCTCAAAGATCACCTCGACCGTACCGCGCCCGCAACGAAATTGCTGGCTGTGACGATCGATCACGGTCTGCGGCCGGGCGCGGCCGCTGAGGCGCAAGCCGTGGCCAGGCTTTGTGCCGGGCGCGGCATTGCCCACCGCATCCTGGTCTGGTCCGGACGCAAGCCGTCGACCGGCCTGCCGGCTGCCGCGCGTGAGGCCCGCTACCGGCTGCTGGCCGAGGCAGCGCAGGCGGAAGGTATCGGCCTGATCCTGACCGGCCACACTGCCGACGACCAGGCCGAGACCGTGCTGATGCGGCACGCGCGCGGCTATGGGGCACGCGAAGAGGGGCGAGGCCTTGCCGGCATGGCACCGGCCACCCTCTATGATTGGCGGATCTGGATCGCACGGCCGCTTCTCGGCACACGACGTGCGGCGCTGCGAGAAGTCCTGCGGCGCGCAAATGTCGGCTGGGCCGAAGACCCGACCAATGAAGACGAGGCTTTCGAGCGGCCGCGTATCCGCGCAGCGCTTGCCGACGGCAATGGCGCGCAGCGCGTGGAAGACGCGGTGGCGCTGGCCGCGCGGGCTGCGGTCGAGCGCGAACAGCTTGGCCATCACGCCGCCGCGCTGATCCGTGGCTTTGCCAGCAGGCCCGCCGCCGGCCTTATCCGTCTCGATCCGGGCTTTGCGACGGCCGGCGACGAGCCGGCGGCCGTCTACGCGCTGCGCATCCTGCTGGCGACTGTCGGCGGCGTTGCCTTTCTGCCCGACCAGGCTCGCAGCGAAGCGCTGCTCGACCGGCTGAGGACCGCGCCATTTTGCGCTACATTGTCGCGGACGGTGATCGATGCACGGCGTGCCGGCATCTTCCTGCGTCGCGAAACCCGCAACCTGCCGCCCGCCGCTCCTGCCGTGGACAATGCCCTCTGGGACGGCCGCCGGAGGATCACATTGGGCGACGAACCCGGTGCATTTTTGATCGCGCCGCTCGGCGCGGCTCGTGCCGCAAAACAGGCAATTGCCGAAGACGGCACGCCGCCAAGCCTTGTCCGCGCGGCTCTGGCGGCCGAGCCGGTGCTGTGGCGCGCAAGCGAATATCTTGGCGAATGCCTCGGTTCGGCGCAGGACAGCCCGGGATTGCCAGGAATGGCGGTATCGCCGGTCGTCGCGCCCTTTGCCCGCTTCCTGCCGTCATTCGATCTGACGCCGGCCGGAACGGTCGCCGCGCTGATCGGTGCGCCGGTTCTTCCTGCCTCGCCTTTCAGCGGCCACACTGCCGGTTGATCATGGGCGAAAGCTTAACCGCGACATGCTGTTCTGCTTGGCAAGGGAAGGCGCCATCCCTATGTTAGACCCAAGTTTCCTCTCACGACGCGTGTCCGCCAGCGGACGCCAACGGGACAATTGATGAATCCGAATTATCGCAATCTCGCGCTCTGGGCGATCATAGCGGTCCTGCTCATCGCTCTCTTTAATCTGTTCCAGACGCCGCAGACGCGCGGAGCAGCGAGCGATGTCCCCTATTCGCAGTTCCTGCAGGATGTCGCGGCCGGCCGGGTCAAGACGGTGACCATAGCGGGTGCCCGCATCTCGGGCACCTATACCGACACCTCTACCGGCTTCCAGACCTATTCGCCGGGTGATCCGTCGCTGGTTTCGAGACTCCAGGACAAGAACGTCACCATCAACGCGCGCCCCGAATCCGACGGTTCCAATTCGCTGTTCGGCTATCTCATCTCCTGGCTGCCGATGATCCTCATCCTTGGCGTCTGGATATTCTTCATGCGCCAGATGCAATCCGGCTCCGGCCGCGCCATGGGTTTCGGCAAGTCGAAGGCCAAGCTTTTGACCGAAGCGCATGGCCGCGTCACCTTCCAGGACGTTGCCGGCGTCGACGAAGCCAAGCAAGATCTGGAAGAGATCGTCGAATTTTTGCGTGATCCGCAGAAGTTCCAGCGGCTTGGCGGTAAGATCCCGCGCGGCGTGCTGCTCGTCGGCCCTCCCGGAACCGGCAAGACGCTGCTTGCCCGTTCGGTCGCCGGTGAGGCCAACGTGCCGTTCTTCACCATTTCCGGCTCGGACTTTGTCGAGATGTTCGTCGGCGTTGGCGCCAGCCGCGTCCGCGACATGTTCGACCAGGCCAAGAAGAATGCGCCCTGCATCATCTTCATCGACGAAATCGACGCGGTCGGCCGCCATCGCGGCGCCGGCCTCGGCGGCGGCAACGATGAACGCGAGCAGACGCTGAACCAGTTGCTGGTCGAAATGGACGGCTTCGAATCCAACGAAAGCATCATCCTGATCGCCGCCACCAACCGGCCGGACGTGCTCGATCCGGCGCTGCTCAGGCCCGGCCGTTTCGACCGCCAGGTGGTGGTGCCGAATCCCGACATCGTCGGCCGCGAGAAGATCCTGAAGGTGCATGTGCGCAACGTGCCGCTGGCGCCCAATGTTGACCTCAAGGTGATTGCACGCGGCACGCCGGGCTTTTCCGGAGCTGACCTGATGAACCTCGTCAACGAATCCGCCCTGATGGCGGCGCGGCGCAACAAGCGCCTTGTCACCATGGCCGAGTTCGAGGACGCCAAGGACAAGATCATGATGGGCGCCGAGCGCCGCTCGTCGGCCATGACCCAGGCCGAGAAGGAACTCACCGCCTATCACGAGGCCGGCCACGCCATTCTGGCGCTGAACGTGCCGTCGGCCGATCCGCTGCACAAGGCGACCATCATCCCGCGTGGCCGGGCGCTTGGCATGGTCATGCAGCTGCCGGAAGGCGACCGCTATTCGATGAGCTACAAATACATGATCTCGCGCCTCGCCATCATGATGGGTGGCCGCGTCGCCGAGGAGTTCAAGTTCGGCAAGGAGAACATCACCTCGGGTGCCTCCTCGGACATCGAGCAGGCAACCAAGCTGGCACGCGCCATGGTCACGCGCTGGGGCTTCTCCGACAAGCTCGGCCATGTCGCCTATGGCGATAACCAGGAAGAGGTCTTCCTCGGCCATTCGGTGGCGCGCACGCAGAACGTCTCGGAAGAGACGGCGCAGATCATCGACGCCGAAGTGCGCCGGCTGATCGACGAGGCCTATTCGACGGCGAAATCCATCCTGACCAAGAAGAAGAAGGAATGGATCGCGCTGGCGCAGGGGCTTTTGGAATACGAGACGCTGTCCGGCGAGGAGATCAAACAGTTGATCGCCGGCCACAAGCCCGCCCGCGATCTCGGCGACGACACGCCGCCGAGCCGTGGCTCGGCCGTGCCGAAGTCCGGCAGCCGCCGCAAGAAGGGCCCGGAGCCCGAAGGCGGCATGGAGCCTCAGCCGTCAAGCTAGGCCCGCCCAAGAGGTTGATTTCGAAAACGCCGCGGTGTTGACCGCGGCGTTTTCCGTTCAGGAGGTGCCGTGATGAGGGCCGATCTCCCACGCAAGGGGGGAGATCGGCCGTCACTTCCGCTTTTACAAACCTTCAGCACTGCAGGCGCAATTTATCGCCGGCAGCAAGAAAGGCCCGCGAAGCTTGCGGCTCGCGGGCCTTGCTATCTTCGAATGTTGATGCCGATCAGCTCTTCAGCGCGGCATTGCAAAGGCTGTAGAAGCCGCCACCGTTCTGGATCCACTTGAGGCCACCCAGCGTCCCGGCATCCTTGTTGGCGTGGTACTGGTCGCGGCAGGTGTGCATGCGGGCCTTGGCCGGAGTTTCGCTGCTATACTTGGTGGAGATCGCCTTCGGAAACGTCACTCCCTGGGGAGCGATGAGGGTCGGCGTTTCCGGGTGGCTGGTGAGGCTTGCCTGATCGGCTGCCGGCACGGTGTCGTCGGAAGCACCGGCACCGCACTGGCTCATGCGGAAGTCGTTCCACTTCATGCCGTTCAGCGTGTTGCCGGTCTTGGCCGCCTGATATTTGGCGCTGCAATCCGCTCTGCTGAGGCCGTTGCCGGCGTTGACAGTTGCCGCTGCCTTGGTCGTCGCTGCAGCGGCCGCATCGATAGTTGCAGCGCTGGTGCTGTCCGCCTTGGCTGGCGTGGTGTCGGCTGCGGCGGCCTCGGTGCCGCATTCTGCCTTGCGGAACTGGTTCCAGTTCTGGCCGCCAAGTGTTCCGGCGTCCTTTGCCGCGTTATACTTGGTGCTGCATTCGGCCATGGTCAGCGCATTGGCAGGCGCCGCCAGGAATAAAGTCACGACGGCAAGACCCGTCAAAGTGGCAAGTCGATGGATGAGCATGCGTCTTCTCCCTCATGTGTTCACGATATGTCCCATGCAAGCAATAGCACTCAACGACTGGTTGCGCCAGATGCTAAATAGCGCAAAAGCCGCCTGAAAGTGCATTATTTCCAAGAGAATGATGGAATCGCCGGCAGCTACTGTCCGCCAGATGCAATTTTTCCGGGCGTTTGCACGGAAAACGCGTATAGAGCGGCCACAGTCAGGAACGGCCTCACGACAGGTTGATCGGGTCGGCCGGTGCGGCGGACCTGATTGCCCGGACACTGACGACACACCAAAGAATGCAGATACGGTCTGAAGTTCCTGAAGGCTGCTGCCACAACCGGAGCAGGCAAACACACTAGCGTGACACAAAACACACAAACCAACAATTTTCTAAGGATTGGCGACGTACAATAATGCATTGTGATGATAGGGCTCGGGCCAATTTGTGGCATGACGTGCCGGAAAAGAACCATCGGGAAGCTGGCTAGCATGGCAGGAAGTTATTTCGGTACGGACGGCATTCGCGGGCGCGCCAACAGGTTTCCAATGACGGCGGAGGTCGCCATGAGGGTCGGCATGGCCGCCGGCCTTTCGTTCCAGCGCGGCAACCATCGCCACCGGGTCGTGCTCGGCAAGGATACCAGGCTTTCCGGCTACATGATCGAGAATGCGATGGTGTCGGGCCTGTGCGCCGCCGGCATGGACGTGTTCCTGCTCGGCCCGATTCCGACGCCCGCGGTCGCCATGCTGGTACGCTCGTTGCGCGCCGACATCGGCGTGATGATCTCGGCCTCGCACAATCCTTACTACGACAACGGCATCAAGCTGTTCGGCCCAGATGGCTACAAGCTCTCCGACGAGATCGAGGAGCGCATCGAGGGGATGCTCGACAAGGATATCGACCTGGCGCTCGCCGATTCGGACGGGCTCGGCCGCGCCAAGCGCGTCGACGGCGTTCATGACCGCTACATCGAATTCGCCAAGCGCACGCTGCCACGGTCGATGTCACTGTCGGGCCTCCGCATCGTCGTCGATTGCGCCAATGGCGCTGCCTACAAGGTGGCGCCCGAGGCGCTGTGGGAACTCGGCGCCGAGGTCGTCGCCATCAATGTCGAGCCCAACGGCTTCAACATCAACAAGGAGTGCGGCTCGACCCATCCGGCAGGCCTGCAGAGGAAGGTGCACGAAGTGCGCGCCGATATCGGCATCGCGCTCGACGGCGACGCCGACCGTGTCGTCATCGTCGACGAGAACGGCGCGATCGTTGATGGCGACCAGATCATGGCGCTGATCGCCGAGGCCTGGCATCAGAGCGGACGGCTGGCCGGAGGCGGCGTCGTTTCGACGGTGATGTCCAATCTCGGCCTCGAACGCTTCCTCGGCGACATGAACCTGCAGTTGCACCGCACCAAGGTTGGCGACCGCTATGTCGTCGAGCACATGCGTGCGCACGGCCTGAATGTCGGCGGCGAACAGTCGGGCCACATCGTGCTGTCCGATTTTTCCACGACCGGCGACGGCCTCGTTTCGGCGCTCCAGGTGCTCGCCTGCATCAAGCGGCAGAACAAGCCGGTCAGCGAACTGTCGAAGAAGTTTGCGCCGGTGCCGCAGCTGCTGAAGAACGTCCATATTTCCGGCGGCAAGCCGCTCGAGGAAGCCCCGGTCAAGGCGGCGATCGAAGATGCACGCCACCGGCTGGGCAAGGCCGGGCGCCTGGTCATCCGGCCATCCGGCACGGAACCACTTATTCGCGTCATGGCGGAAGGCGATGACCAGCAATTGGTCGAGGCCGTCGTCAACGACATTGTCGGGGTCATTTCGGAAACGCGCAGCGCCGCCTGATCCTGCAGCTTTGCCAGTTCGAAAGCCCGCCTCCCGGCGGGCTTTTTTATTGGGTTGCATTCCAATTAATCCAGGGAAATGACGCGAAATCCTGAAAGATTTAGAGATTCATGGTTAAGCGATAAGGTTAAACGCCTTTTAACTTTTCCAATTCATTATCCACGACTGAAGCCAATCAGATTCGGACGCGTTCGCTGTGCCGAGGGTTCTCAGGGGTGACAAGCATGTTGAATACAGCAAGAACGGCCCTCTTTGCCGCGCTGCTCGCGGGCGCGGCCGGACCAGTGTTCGCCGCCGACTTCGTCGAGCCGCCCGTGGTCGAGCCGGCTCCGCCGCTGCCGGTCTACGAGCCGCCGGTCGAATATGGCGGCTGGTACATTCGCGGCGACATCGACTATCACTGGTCGGAGTTCCGCGGCGGCGACTACATCACTTATAGCGCGGCCCCGCCGCAGAATCCCGGCAGCTTCGACAGCGGCGAGTTGGACGGCGCCTTCTCGGCCGGCGCCGGCGTCGGTTACCAGATCAACCAGCATTTTCGCACCGATCTCACTCTGGACTGGATGAGCAAATCCGATTTCCGTGGCTCGACCAGCGGCTTCTGCGGCATTAATCAAACGCCCTGCACCTCGACCGACACCTCGTCCTATTCGGCGCTGCTGCTCCTGGCCAATGCCTACGTCGATATCGGCACCTGGCACGGCATCACGCCCTATGTCGGTGCCGGCATCGGCGGCGCCTGGGTCAAGTGGGATACGCTGCACAACAGCGATATCGACGGCGATTTCGAGC
The DNA here is from genome assembly GCF_055811515.1 of Mesorhizobium sp. WSM4841. Taxonomy (NCBI): domain Bacteria; kingdom Pseudomonadati; phylum Pseudomonadota; class Alphaproteobacteria; order Hyphomicrobiales; family Phyllobacteriaceae; genus Mesorhizobium; species Mesorhizobium sp. WSM4841. Next base: position 206,103 of record NZ_JBVVQC010000009.1, on the reverse strand, counting down.
ATCATGGCGGCAAGGACTGGCGTTTTGCCTATGCTGCCATGGCGGGCGCATCCTACTGCCTGACTGATCGCGTCAAGCTCGATGTCGGCTACCGCTTCAGTCATATCGAAGGCGGTAAGATGTTCGATTACGCTTCAGACAGCAATGTCGGTCCCGGCTATGACAAGGGCATCAATGTGCACGAAGTGCGCGGCGGCCTGCGCTATCAGTTCGGCAACTCGGACTGCGCCCAGCCGGTGCCGATCGCCTACGAACCCGAACCGGTCTACACCAAGTAATCACTTCGAGAGCAGGTTTGCAGACCGCCCGGCAAAAGCCGGGCGGTTTCCGTTTGTGTCGGGAAAGCGCATCAAAATCAATTCGCTAACGTCCTGTTATCCTTAACCGCCACTTAACCACTATGGTTAACAATGCTTCCTGAAACGGCGCTCGCGATCGCGAATGGCGCCACCTTCGGGAGCCGGGATCATGACAGTCAAATCGCGTATAGCGCTGGCGCTTGCAGCAATCGCCCTGATGCCGCTGTCTCAAGCGCTTGGCGCCGACTACGATCCGCCGATCTATGTCGACCAGGCGCCGGACTATGTGCCGGTCGAAGTCGGTTCGGGATGGTATCTGCGCGGCGATGTCGCCTATTTGCCGGAAAAGAGCTTCGAAGATGAGGATTTCGCCTTCACACCGGCGAGCTTCAGCGACAATGAGGATCCGATCTTTGCCAGCATCGGCTTCGGCTACCATTTCAACGACTATCTGCGTGCCGATCTCAATTTCGGCTATCTGCCCGGCAATAAGATCGGCGTCGGCTATGATGACGGAACGACCGTGGCATCAGCGTCCCTGAAGAACTACGCCTTCTCGGGCATGCTCAACGGCTATGTCGATCTTGGCACCTATGTCGGGATCACGCCCTATCTCGGCGCGGGTATCGGTGTCGTCCAGAGCAACCGCAAGCTTTCAGCGAGCTATTTCACCGACAACAATGACCCTACCGACGATTTCGTTCTGCAGGACGACAAGACCCAGTATTCCTTCGCTTACACGCTGAATGCAGGCCTTGCCTATCAAGTGTCCAAGAATTTTTCCGTAGATCTGGGCTATCAGTATTTTTCCGCGCCCGACGCCGAATATGCGACTGCCGAGAGCCTGACTTCCTATCCGATCGACAAAGGGATCAGCAATCATCAAGTCAAGCTCGGGTTGCGTTACGACCTCTGGTAGGAGCTGCGCACGCGACAATCTTGACGGCGGATCTTCGGGGCCGCCGTTCGTGTTTCGAGGCCATGACATTCTCATCACAGGTGATCAGTATCCCGTCAGCGACAAAAACTTTCCTCTTGACGCCGGAAGCCTGAACGCATATCGCCGTCCGTGGGCCACCCCTCCCCAACGAGGGGCCACTATCTGGAAGGATAGACCACGATGACGACGCATACGAAGCCCGGACCGCGCCCGGCAAATCCCAATTTTTCCTCAGGTCCCTGTGCAAAGCGTCCCGGCTGGTCGGTCGAGGCGCTGGCCAATGCCGCGCTCGGACGCTCGCACCGCGCCAAGATCGGCAAGACCAAGCTCGAACAGGCGATCGAGCTGACGCGAGAGGTCCTCCAGATTCCCGCAGATTACCGCATCGGCATCGTGCCGGCGTCGGACACCGGCGCGGTCGAGATGGCGCTGTGGTCGCTGCTCGGCGAACGCGGCGTCGACATGGTCGCCTGGGAGAGTTTCGGTTCCGGCTGGGTCACCGATGTGGTCAAGCAGCTGAAGCTCGCCGACGTGCGCAGGATCGAAGCCGGTTACGGCGCGCTGCCGGATCTGGCAAAAATCGACTTCAACCGCGATGTCGTCTTCACCTGGAACGGCACGACATCAGGCGTGCGTGTGCCGAACGGCGATTTCATCCCGGCCAGCCGCAAGGGCCTGACCATCTGCGATGCGACCTCGGCGGCCTTTGCTCAAAAGCTCGATTTCCAGAAGCTCGATGTCGTCACCTTCTCCTGGCAGAAGGTGCTCGGCGGCGAAGGGGCGCACGGCGTGCTGATCCTCAGCCCGCGCGCCGTCGAGCGGCTGGAAAGCTACAAGCCGGCCTGGCCGCTGCCGAAAATCTTCCGCCTCACCTCGGGCGGCAAGCTCATCGAAGGCATCTTCAAGGGCGAGACCATCAACACGCCGTCGATGCTGTGCGTCGAGGATTATCTCGACGCACTGCGTTGGGCGAAGTCGATCGGCGGCCTCGATGCGCTGATCGCCCGCGCCGACGCCAATGCCGCCGTTCTCGACGGCTTCGTCGGCAGATCCGCATGGCTCGGCCATCTGGCCACCGACCCGGCGACGCGGTCGAACACGTCCGTCTGTCTTTCCTTCACCGACCCGGATATCGCGGCACTCGACGCCGACGGACAGGCGGCCTTCGCCAAGGCAATTGTCTCAGCGCTCGACAAGGAAGGCGTCGCCTACGACATCGGCGCCTATCGCGACGCGCCGCCCGGCCTGCGCGTCTGGTGCGGGGCGACGGTCGAGACTTCCGATCTCGAAGCGCTGCTGCCGTGGCTCGACTGGGCCTTTGCCGCACAAAAGGCGTCGCTCAAGGCGGCCGCCTGACCCCTCCCCCTTGAGGGGAGGGTGGCCCGAAGGGCCGGTGGGGTTGCCTCCACCAACTCAACGGTCCGCCATCCAGAAAGAAAAGATTTCGGCGGCGTCCGGCCGCAACGACCCACCCGGCGCTCGCGCCGCCCCTCCCCTCAAAGGGGGAGGGGCGCCAATCGCAAAGGACCAAGCCAATGCCCCGCGTTCTCGTCTCAGACAAACTCTCCACCACTGCCGTGCAGATCTTTAGGGATCGCGGCATCGACGTCGACTACCTGCCCGACCTCGGCAAGGACAAGGAAAAGCTGCTCGAAGTGATCGGCCAGTATGACGGCCTCGCCATCCGTTCGGCGACGAAAGTCACCGAGAAGCTGATCAACGCCGCCACCAAATTGAAGGTGGTCGGCCGCGCCGGCATCGGCGTCGACAATGTCGACATCCCGGCGGCGAGCCGCAAGGGCATCATCGTGATGAACACGCCCTTCGGCAATTCGATCACCACCGCAGAGCATGCCGTCGCCATGATCTTCGCGCTGGCCCGCCAGATACCGGAAGCCAATGCCTCGACCCATGCCGGCAAGTGGGAAAAGAACCGCTTCATGGGCATCGAGATCACCAGCAAGACGCTGGGCATCATCGGCTGCGGCAACATCGGCTCGATCGTGGCCACGCGCGGCGTCGGCCTGAAGATGCATGTCATCGCCTTCGACCCTTTCCTGTCGGACAGCCGTGCCGAGGAACTCGGCGTCGAGAAGGTCGAACTCGACGAGCTGTTCGCCCGCGCCGATTTCATCACCCTGCACACGCCACTGACCGACAAGACGCGCAACATCATCGACGCTGCGGCGATCGCCAAAATGAAGACCGGCGTGCGCATCATCAACTGCGCTCGTGGCGGGCTGATCGTCGAGGCCGACCTGATCGCGGCACTGAAAAGCGGCAAGGTGGCAGGTGCCGGCATCGACGTGTTCGAGGTCGAACCGGCGGAGCAGAGCGAACTGTTCGGCATGGAGAATGTGGTGGCGACGCCGCACCTCGGTGCGTCGACGATGGAGGCGCAGGAGAATGTCGCCCTGCACGTCGCCGAGCAGATGGCCGACTATCTGATCAAGGGCGCCGTTTCCAACGCCATCAACATGCCGTCGATCACCGCCGAGGAGGCGCCGCGCCTAAAACCTTTCGTCAAGCTGGCCGAAGTGCTCGGCGCCTTTGTCGGCCAGGTCACAGAGGACCCGATCAAGGAGGTCGAGATCCTTTTCGACGGCTCGACCGCGACGATGAACACGCGCGCGCTGATCAGCGCCACCCTTGCCGGGCTGATCCGGCCGCAGGTCTCCGACGTCAACATGGTGTCGGCGCCGATCATGGTTAAGGAGCGCGGCATCATCGTCGCCGAGGTCAAGCGCGACAAATCCGGCGTGTTCGACGGCTATATCAAGCTCACGGTCAAGACCGAGCATAGGACGCGTTCGATCGCCGGCACCTGCTTTTCGGACGGCAAGCCGCGCTTCATCCAAATCAAAGGCATCAACCTAGACGCCGAGGTCGGCCAGCATATGCTCTACACGACGAATGCCGACGCGCCCGGTATCATCGGTCTGCTCGGCACGGTCTGCGGCGAGAACGGCGTCAACATCGCCAATTTCCAGCTCGGCCGCAACCGGCCTGGCGGCGATGCCATCGCGCTGCTCTATCTCGATGCTCCGTTTCCGGAAAACGTGCTGGAACAGGTGCGGGCGCACAAGTCGATCGACTCCGCCAAGCGGCTGCATTTCGATGTGGGCGGCGCCTGAAACATGCCCGCGCGCGCCCCGCGTGCTCTACAAGCACACGGGGCGTTTCGACAATAATGGCTGCGACGGGCTCTGGATTGCACCATTCTGATCCGATCCCGAACATTTGCCGGCTAAATCGCCAGCTTCCTTCCGCTGTATTCGGCGAGGCTGATGCCGCCGAGCACCAGCACGAGGGCCAGACCCTGATAGAGCTGGAATGTCTCACCGACGATCAGCACCGACAGCAGCGTACCGAAGATCGGCACCAGGTTGATGAACAGGCCGGCCCGGTTTGCGCCGATCAGTTCGTTGCCCCTGATATAGAAGATCTGCGAGACGACTGAGGCGCCGATCGCGGTGTAGAACGCTATCGCCCAGCCGCGCGCATCGGGGACGATGACCTTGCCGGCGGCCAATTCCCACAGGAAGAAAGGCAGCGAGGTGACAAGTGCGGCAATCGACAGCGCCAGCATCAGGCTTTGCCAGCGTATGGCCGGCTTCAGCCGCAGCCCGACCGAGTAGAAACTGTAACAAAGCACCGCGATCAGCATAATGGCGTCGCCGAAGTTGAGATCCAGCTTGAGAAGCTGGCGCAGATCGCCATGGCTGGCGGTCAGGGCGACACCGATGATCGTCAGCACGACGCCGGCGATCTGCACCTGGTTCACACGCAGGCGAAACAGCACGAAATTGGCTAGGATGATCACGATCGGGATCGCCGCCTGCTCGATCGAGACGTTGATCGCCGTCGTGTAATTGAGCGCCGTGTAGAAGATCGCGTTGAAGAAGGTGAAGCCGCAGGCGCCGAGCCCGCCAAGCAGCAACCAATGCCGGCGCACCACCGGCCAATCCTCGCGCAGCGCTCGCCAGCCGATCGGCAGCATGATCAGAACGGCCAGAACCCAGCGCAGGAAGACCAGCGTCATCGGCGAAATGTGGTCGACCGCCAGCTTGCCGGCCACGGAGTTGCCGCCCCACAGCAAGGTGGTGAACAGCAAGAACAGATAGGCGGTTCGATGCATCGCGAAATTCCAGCCGGGCGAGGGGCAGGCGGAGGGTCTATGCCGAGCTATTGTGGTGGTTCGCCCAAGTAAATGATGTCAAAGGCGAAAATTGTTGTGCCTGAGGGCGCTTTCGGCGGTAAAGAATGGTCGCGCTCGCCGGGTCTTGACGTTATAGAGCGACGTGCGTCCACTTGGACGGACAAAGTACGCGTCTCAAGGCTTGAATGTCCGCATCGTGCTTTCCGAAATCGATTCCGATTTTCGGGCCTATGCGATAGAAGCCTGTCGTTTCGAACCATTTCAAGCCGCTCCGAGCGGCGCCTCAAGGGAAAAGAAACATGGCCAACGTGGTGGTCGTCGGCTCGCAATGGGGCGACGAGGGCAAAGGCAAGATCGTTGACTGGCTATCGGAACGCGCTGACGTCGTCGTGCGCTTCCAGGGCGGCCACAATGCCGGCCATACGCTGGTCGTCGACGGCAGGGTCTACAAGCTGTCGCTGCTGCCGTCCGGCGTGGTGCGACAAGGCAAGCTGTCCATCATCGGCAATGGCGTCGTCTTCGACCCGCACGCCTTCGTCGCGGAAGTGGCGAAATTGAAGGCGCAAGGCGTCGAGGTGACGCCCGAGCGCCTGAAAATAGCCGAAAACACCGCGCTTATCCTGTCCTTGCACCGGGAGCTGGACGGATTCCGCGAAGACGCCGCCTCCAATTCCGGAACGAAGATCGGCACGACCCGTCGCGGCATCGGCCCCGCCTATGAGGACAAGGTGGGCCGGCGCGCGGTCAGGGTGATGGACTTGGCGGATTTGGAAACGCTGCCCTTGAAAGTCGACAGGCTGCTGACGCATCACAATGCGCTGCGTCGTGGGCTCGGCCACGCCGAGGTCACGCACGACGCCATCATGAGTGAGCTGATTTCGGTCGCCGACGAGATCCTGCCCTATATGGACCGCGTCTGGAAGATCCTCGACGACAAGCGCCGCGCCGGTGAACGCATCCTGTTCGAGGGCGCGCAAGGCACGCTGCTCGACATCGACCACGGCACTTATCCGTTCGTCACCTCGTCGAACACGGTCGCCGGTCAAGCGGCCGCCGGATCCGGTGTCGGTCCGGGCGCCATCGGTTATGTGCTCGGCATCACCAAGGCCTATACGACGCGTGTCGGCGAAGGTCCGTTCCCGACCGAACAGAAGAACGAGATCGGCGAGTTCCTGGGCACGCGCGGCCACGAGTTCGGCGTCGTCACCGGCCGCAAGCGCCGCTGCGGCTGGTTCGATGCCGTGCTGGTCCGCCAGGCCGTCGCCGTCAACGGCATCAAGGGCATCGCCCTGACCAAGCTCGATGTGCTCGACGGGCTGGACGAGATCAAGGTCTGCACCGGCTACCGCCTCGATGGCGAGGCGATCGATTATCTGCCGGCCAGCCAAGGTGCGCAGGCGCGCGTCGAACCGGTCTACGAGACGCTGGAGGGCTGGAAAGGCACCACCGCGGGCGCCAGAAGCTGGAACGATCTGCCAGCCCAGGCAGTCAAATATGTCCGTCACATCGAGGAGCTGATCGGCGCGCCGGTCGCACTCCTTTCCACCAGCCCTGAACGGGACGACACAATACTTGTGACCGATCCGTTTCAAGACTAGATTCTCAGCCGTTCCGGGCATCGCGGCCGATTTGCGGGGCCGGCCCAGAAACGAAATGCAGGTCGACTGAAGCATGGCAGATTTTGTTGGTGCTCTGAAAAAGACGCTCAATGGTCTCGGCGAGCCGTCGCCGGAGGTACGCGCGAGGGTCTATGACAAGGCCCGTTCAACGATCGCGGACAAGCTGGCCAAGATCACACCGCCGCTGGCGCCTTCGGTCGTTGCCCAGCATAAGCGCACCCTGGAAGACGCCATCGCCAGCGTCGAGCGGGATTATACCAGGAGCGTGCCGGCATCCGATCCGCTGTCGGAGCTGGAAGACATCTTCTCCTCCATCGACCGCAACAAGAACCAACCCAGCCATGTTCGGCAGCCGGCAAAGACCGAGCCGGCATGGCAGCCGGCAGAGACTGAGCCGGCATGGCAGCCGGTAAAGACTGAGCCGGCAAGGCAGCCGGCGCCTGCCGCCAAAGCCGCGCCGAATTGGCAAAAACCGCCATCCGTTGCTTCTCCTCCAGAGCACACCGATGCGGTGCCTTCGGTCGCGGATCTTCCAGCGGAGGACGAGAAGAGCGATACCTTTAGAGACGATGTCTTTCCCAACGACGAGGAGCCGGCGCCGGACACCTTTCAGCGTCTGCGTCCTGCCGAGCGGAGGCGCAGCTCTGGCGGGCTGATCGCCGCTGTCGTCGCTTTGCTCGTCGTCGCCGGCGGCGGCTATGGCATCTGGCTGAACAAGGACGCGTTCAGCAATATGCTAGGTCTCAACAGCACGACGGTCGCAACCATAGAGCCGCTAGTGAAGCCGACCCCGGCCGAGCCGGCTACCGATGCCGCGGCAAGGCCTCCGGCAGCTGCGGCTCCAACGGATGCCGAGGGCACAAAGTTCACCCAGCGGCTGACGCCCGAGGGCGGTGAGGTCGATCCCGGCCCCGCTCCAGGACAAAGCGGTATCGGAGAGGGCGAATCCGTCGCAGCACTGACCACGCCGCCGCCGGCTGCACCTGCGCCTGCCGCGCCGGCCGGCGACACGCCAGCCACGACTGCGCCCGCCACGCCGGGTGCTGCCCCCGCAACGCCGCCTGCCGATGGCGCCACGCCGGCGCCGGCGGCGCCGACCGATAGCGCAGCCGCCCCGGCAGCGCCGGCCCCCGGTGCTGCGCCGGCCGCGCCGACAGCCGCGCCTGCGGAAACCGCGCTGGCGGTCGGCCAAAAGGCGATCTTCTACGAGGAGCGCACCAGCACCGCCCAAGGCTCGGCCGAGCCCGGCAGCATCGTCTGGTCGCTGGTACAGGAATCGCCCGGCGGCAATCTGCCGCCCGAGCCGGCAATCCGCGCCGAGGCGAGCATTCCGGGTAAGGACGTGCAGCTGCGCATGACCATCCGCCGCAACACCGACCAAACGCTGCCGGCCAGCCACATCATCGAGATGATTTTCCTGACGCCCGATGGTTTCGACGGCGGCGGCGTCGACAATATCCTGCGCGTCGCCATGAAGGGCTCTGAACAGGATGCCGGCAGCCCGCTGATCGGCATCCCGGCGAAAATCGCGGACGGCTTCTTCCTGGTCGCTCTCAACGACACCAAGGCGGACGAAGACGCCAATCTGACCCTGCTCCGGGGCCAGAAATGGATCGACGTACCGGTCGTCTACAAGACCGGACGGCGGGCGCTGCTCACCATGGAAAAGGGCATTCCCGGCGAGAAGGTGTTCGACGAGGCGCTGAAGGCCTGGCAAACAAAAGAGGCGGGCTGAGGCCGGGGCTCACCAGCCTCAACCCTCTCAGAAGCCCTGGAATAGCATGTCGAGCGCGGCCACGATGTCGTCGTGGCGGCTGGAAAGATTTCCTTCGGCGGCACGCAATTCAGAAGCCATCAAGGCTGACATGAATTGAGTGACCATGACATGGTCACTGCCGTTGATCGTGAAGGTGGGGTTTAGCCGGCGCCCCGGCACCGGGGCCATGTTGGGCGGCATCAACGGGATAACAATCCTTGTGTTTAGACCTTCAAGAAGATCAGCCTGAACGTCGAGCAGATAGCCGTCGCCTTCAGCTCTCCGGTAGAAATCGTAACGCGCCATCAAAACGGCCGGTACTTGGCCAGTGGCAGTCCGTTGCGCCTGACATAGTCGTTAGAGCTCTCGATCGCCTCCCTGTTTTCCTCCTGCCACCGGCGCGTTTTTTCGGCTGAAATCGCCTTGGCGATACCCTCCTCGGCGGCGCGAGATATATTAATACCGAGCGCCTTGGCGTCCTCGATCAATCTGGAGTCGATCGAGGTATTGACCGATTTTCGTTGGGCTTTTGGAGTCGACTGAAGCATGGAGCAGCTCCCATTTATGCGCATAAGATAGGCGCATAAAAGCACGCATGCAATGCCTACCCCTCCATCTCCTCGCGCAACATTTCAAGTTCCAGCCATTCCTCCTCGAGCGCTGCCAGCGTGGCGCGCTCCTTGTCGAGGGCGGCGATGGTCTTCTGGAACGAGGCCGGATCGCGCTCGTAATAGGCTGGGTCGGCGATGTTGTTCTCCAGCCGTGAGATCGAGGCGTTCACCGCCTCGATCTTCTTCGGCAGCGATTCCAGCGCGAATTTTTGTTTGAACGACAGTTTTTTTGAGCCCTTCGGCGCGGGTGCTTCGCTCCTGCCTGCCGCCACCACTTCGCTGGTCTCGGCCTTTGGCCGTGCCTTGCGGTCGTCCAGCCTGGTGCCGCCGCGCTGCGCCAGCATGTCGGAATAGCCGCCGGCATATTCGATCCAGCGGCCGCCGCCGTCCGGCGCGATCAGGCTGGTCACGGTGCGGTCGAGGAAATCGCGGTCGTGGCTGACCAGGATCACCGTACCGGCAAAACCGGCGACCAGTTCCTGCAGCAATTCCAGCGTCTCCATGTCGAGGTCGTTGGTCGGCTCATCGAGCACCAGCAGGTTCGCCGGCCGCGCCAACACGCGGGCGAGCAGCAGCCGCGCCCGCTCGCCGCCCGAAAGCTCGCGCACCGGCGTGCGCGCCTGTTCCGGTTTGAACAGGAAATCCTTCATGTAGGAGACGACGTGGCGCTGCTCGCCATTGATGACGAGGTTCTCGCCGCGCCCGTCGGTGAGGTATTGCGCCAGTGTCTCTTGCGGATCGACCGCGTCGCGTTTCTGGTCGAGCGTGGCGATCTCCAGATTGGTGCCGAGCCGCACCGTGCCTGAGTCCGGCTTCAATTCGCCGGTCAGCATCTTCAGCAGTGTCGTCTTGCCGGCACCGTTCGGGCCGACCAGGCCGACGCGGTCGCCGCGCTGGATGCGGGTCGAGAAGCCCTTGACCACAGTGAGGTCGCCAAAGCTCTTCTCGATGGTCTTGGCCTCGATCACCAGCTTGCCGGATTCGGCGGCGTCGCTGGCCACCATGGTCGCCGCACCCTCGGCGCCGCGATGGCCACGAAAGCGCTGGCGCATGGTCTGCAGTTCGCCGAGCCGGCGCATGTTGCGCTTGCGCCTTGCAGTCACGCCGTAGCGCAGCCAGTGCTCCTCGCGCACGATCTGGCGGCCAAGCTTGTGCTGCTCGCGTTCTTCTTCTTCCAGAACGGTGTCGCGCCATTCCTCGAAATGGCCAAAGCCCTTGTCCAGCCTGCGGGTCTGGCCGCGATCGAGCCAGACGGTGGCGCGCGACACGCGCTCGAGGAAGCGGCGGTCATGCGAGATGACGATCAGCGCCGAAGAGGTGCGGGCCAGCTCCTCCTCCAGCCATTCGATGACCGACAGGTCGAGATGGTTGGTCGGCTCATCGAGGAGGAGAATGTCGGGCTCCGGCGCCATGACGCGGGCAAGGGCGGCACGGCGCGCCTCGCCGCCGGAGAGATCGTTCGGCCGCTCGTCGCCGGACAGGCCGAGATGCTCCATCAGATAGGTGGCGCGGTAGGGATCGTCGGCGGGTCCGAGCCCCGCCTCGACATAGGCGCGGACGCTGGCGAAACCATCCAAGTCGGGCATTTGCGGCAGGTAGCGCACTGTCGCCGAGGGCTGGCGGAACACCTCGCCGTCCTGCGGCTCTATCAATCCCGCAGCGATCTTGAGCAACGTCGATTTGCCCGAGCCGTTGCGGCCGACCAAAGCGATCTTGTCGCCCGCCGACGCCGTCAGTTCCGCCCCGTCGAGCAGCGGCGTGCCACCGAAGGTCAGTTTTATGCCGTCGAGATTGAGAAGTGGCGGCGCCATGTCAGCTTCCAGGTAAGGGGAATGGGTGGGCGAGCAACAGCGCGCGGCCACTGCTCAGCGCAATTTCCAGCCGGCCCTTGACCTCGTTGGAAATGGTCAGCGACGAACCGAACGCCATCTCGATATGGTTCAGCGGCCATTTGGCGCCGGTCACGGTCAGGCCGGTAAGGTCGGAAAAGCCGAGAATCGAAAACAGCGTGCCATCGGCGTAGTCGAAGCCGGCCTTTCCGCGAAGCAAGGGAGTGCCTTCCTGTGCGCCGCTGGTCAAAAGCACCTCCGTCCCTGCCTCGGCCAGTCGGACACTGAGCGCCAGGTGCAGGAAGGCGTGGTCGGTGCGCTTGCCGCCGAACGCGCCGGCGAGCACGAGACTGGTCGCGCCGCGTTCGAGCGCGGCGGCGATAGCCAGTTCGCCGTCGGTCTTGTCCTTTTCTGCCGGAAACACCTGGCGGGCCACGGCGGCCAGCTCGTCCGGCAAGTCCGCCGGCACCGAATCGAAGTCGCCGACCCAGAGTTCCGGCGTCAGGTTCAGCGTCCGGGCATGGCTCATGCCGGCGTCGGCGGCGATGACACGGGAGCCTTCGACCTGGCGGTCGAGCAGCGGCGTGCGGATTAGATCGCCGCCAAGCAGGATGGTGAATTTGCTCATATGCGTGGCCCTTACCAGCCCTGCTTGCCAAACGGAAGGCCGCGTTCCAGATGCCCGGCAAACTTCCGCTTGCGCCGCAACCAGGCCGGGCCTATGTGTCGAAACGCTCTAACGGGGTGCTGGACGCGATCTTCGCGAACCAGCTGAGAGGCGACCATGCCAACCCGCTGAACCTGATCCGGTTTGTACCGGCGGAGGGATTAGACGTTTCGGACAGCCCGACGCCTCAATTCCTTTCAACGCGAACGAAGGAGGCGCCGATGCGCACGTTTTTATACACTCTAGTTTCGGCAGTGCTGCTTGCGGCGACTGTTCCCGCCGGCATCGGGCCGGCATCCGCGCAGGAAAAACTCACCGTCTATACCTATGAGAGCTTCACCGCCGACTGGGGTCCAGGCCCCGCGGTGAAGAAGGCCTTCGAGGCCGAATGCGGCTGTACTCTCGAATTCGTCGCGGTCGCCGACGGCGTCGCCCTGCTCAACCGCGTCAAGCTGGAAGGGGCCGCGACCAAGGCCGACATCGTGCTCGGCCTCGACACCAATCTGACTGCGGAAGCCAAGGCCACCGGCCTGTTTTCGCCGCATGGTGCCGTCATCGATGTCAATGTGCCGGGCGGCTGGAGCGACGATGTTTTCGTGCCGTTCGACTATGGCTATTTCGCCGTCGTCTACGACACCGAAAAGCTGAAGACGCCGCCGAAGAGCCTGAAGGAATTGGTCGAGGGCAATGCCGATGAGAAGATCGTCATCCAGGATCCGCGCACCTCGACGCCCGGTCTCGGCTTGTTGTTGTGGGTGAGGTCGGTTTATGGCGACAAGGCGCCGGAAGCCTGGGCCAAGCTTAGGGCAAAGGTGCTCACCGTGACGCCGGGCTGGAGCGAGGCCTATGGCCTGTTCACCAAGGGCGAGGCGCCGATGGTGCTGTCCTATACCACGTCGCCGGCCTATCACATGGTCGCCGAAAACACCGAACGCTATCAGGCGGCGTCCTTCGAGGAGGGCGCGTATCTGCAGATCGAGGTTGCCGGCATCACCACGTCAGGCGCGAAGAACCCATTGGCGAAACAGTTCCTGACTTTCATGACCGGACCGAAATTCCAGGATGTCATTCCCGAGACCAACTGGATGTTCCCGGCCGGCAAGACCGAGAAGCCGCTCAATCCGGCTTTCGACAAGCTCGTCAAGCCGACCAAGACTTTGCTTTTCAGCCCGGAAGAGGTCGCCGCCAATCGCAAGGCCTGGGTCGACGAATGGCTGTCGGTGATGAGCAAGTAGCTTGTGATTGAAAGATGATTACTCTACGGCGCCCGGGAACTCGACCTCAGCCATATTTTCTGCTTCGACGATCGTTGAATTAGGCAGGGCGGCATGCATACCGGATATCCTGCCGATCCCCGCGTCACCGCCGGCACCATCGCGCTTGCCGCTGTTGCGCTGCTGATCGGCGGAGCGTTCGCCGGGCTCATCGTCGAAGGCGCCCGCGACCCGTCCGGCGCCATGTCGGCCTTCGATTCCTACCTCTTCCGCGTCGCCCGTTTCACGCTGTGGCAGGCTTTGCTGTCGACACTGCTTTCCGTCGTGCCGGCGCTGTTCGTTGCGCGGGCGCTGTCGCGGCACCCGCGCTTCTTTGGTCGCGGCCTGATCCTGCAGCTCTTCGCCGTGCCGCTTGCGCTGCCGGCCATCGTCGCCGCACTCGGCATTCTGGCTCTCTATGGCCGTGCCGGCTATTTCGCCGGCGTGCTCACCGCGATTGCCGGTCAGGGCTGGCCGGGCATATACGGCCTGTCCGGCATCCTCATCGCCCATGTCTTCTTCAATCTGCCGCTGGCCACGCGGCTGTTCCTTGAAGCGCTGACGACAGTGCCGGCCGACCAGTGGCGGTTGGCGAGCCAGCTCGGCATGGGCGCCAGACCCGCCTTCCGGCTGATTGAATGGCCGACGCTGCGTGCGGCGCTGCCGGGCGTCGCCGGGCTTGTCTTCATGCTCTGCATCACATCCTTTACCATCGTGCTCACGCTGGGCGGCGGGCCGCGTGCGACGACATTGGAGGTCGCCATCTACCAGGCACTGCGTTTCGATTTCGATCCTGCCCGCGCGGTGACGCTGACACTGCTGCAGATCGCGCTGACCTTCGTCGTGGTGCTGGCATTGATGCGGCTTGGCGCCAACATCGTCGGCGACGCCAACCTGCCGGTGGCACCGCGCCGCTATCTTTCGGCCGGCCCGGCCGAGACCGTGCTGAATACAGCATTGATCGCTCTCGCATTGCTGTTCGTCGCCGGGCCGATGGCTGCCATGGTGACGTCAGGCCTTGGCGCCGATCTCGGTCGGCTGGCGGGCGAGAGCGCGGTGCGGCAGGCGACGCTGACCAGCGCCGTGCTCGCCCTGCTGGCGGCGCTGCTTTCAGTGGCGCTGTCGCTGTCGCTCGTTATGGCACGACGGGCGCTGGCCTTAAGGCGTCGCGTCGGCGCCAGGACGCTGCTCGAATACGCCACCGATACCGGCGCCGGCTTCGTCCTCGTCGTGCCGCCCATCGTCATCGGCGCCGGCTGGTTCCTGCTCCTGCGGACCGTCAGCGACGTCTTTGCCATCGCCCCTGTCATGGTCGTCGCCGTCAATGCGGTGATGGCGATGCCGTTTGCCATCCGCGCCATTCGCCCCGGCTATGATGCGGCGAGCGAACGCCACGAACGGCTCTGTCTGCTGCTTGGCATTTCGGGCTGGAACCGGTTCCGGCTGGTCGACTGGCCGTCGCTGCGGCGGCCGCTCGCCACCGGTTTCGCGTTCGCCATGGCTTTGTCGCTCGGCGATCTCGGCGTCATTGCCCTGTTCGGCAGCGACTCCCTGCAGACACTGCCTTACCTCTTGCTGGCGCGCATGGGCAGCTACCGCACGATGGACGCGGCAGGCCTGGCGTTGCTGCTCGGCCTGGTTTGTCTTGCGCTTGTCCTGGCCGCTGACTGGCTGGGGCGGGGAGAAAAATCATGATGCTCAACAGCGCGGAAAGCGGTACGGCTGTGCGGCTGGAAAAGGTCTCGTTCAGCTATCGCGAAGCGCCATTTTTATTCGATGTCGAATTCGCCGCCTCGAAGATCACCGCCATAATGGGGCCGAGCGGCTCGGGAAAATCGACGCTGCTCAATCTGGTGGCCGGCTTTGAGACGCCGCGATCGGGCCGCGTGCTGATCGGCGGAGCCGATGTCGGCGCCAAACCGCCGTCGGCGCGGCCAGTGTCGATGGTGTTCCAGGAAAACAATCTCTTTGCCCATCTTTCGGTCGAACGAAATGTCGGCCTTGGCCGCTCGCCGTCGCTCAGGCTGACCGATACCGACCACGCTGCAATCGCCGCGGCGCTCAAGCGCGTCGGCCTTGCCGGCAAGCAACAGCGCCTGCCGCGCGAACTCTCCGGTGGCGAGCGGCAGCGCGTCGCGCTCGCCCGCGTCCTGGTGCGCGACCGGCCGGTGCTCTTGCTCGACGAACCGTTCGCCTCGCTCGGACCGGCCTTGCGCGACGACATGCTCGATCTGGTAGCCGGCGTCCACGCGGAGCGGCGCATGACGGTGCTGTTCGTCACGCATCAGCCGGAGGATGCCCACCGTATCGGCCAGGACATGGTGTTCCTGGACAATGGCACGGTTGCCGCAACCGGGACTGTCGCCGATTTTTTTACCAAGGCTGGACCGGAGGCCTTCCGGCGCTATATCGGTGCAGGTCCGTTTGGCGCGGAATCACGAGATGTTGCCCGGAAGCGGACATAATTTACGGCCAAACCGGCTTCAGGCGATGTGGTGCTTGCTTGCCATGGTCAAAGTAGTGTGGCTAGGTCCTCCGATACTGGTCCGGCATAGGTTGTGATTTGCCACTACAGTGCCATGCGTGCCCGTGGGCGCGAAGGACGCTGTGGCAGTTGATTGTGCGCATGATCCTTTCTGAAAATCGATGCCCGATTTTCGGGGCCATGTGCTGAGATCCGAAAGGAAGCTGTTCTGCCGACCGGCACCGACAGAGTGAGAAGGAAACCGCTGGCGCGCTTCCTCGCGCTGGCCGGCTTTGCCATGGCGCTGGCAAGCTGCCAGATGTTCACGCCGCCGGACGTTCAGGAATCCGGCTTCCAACCTTCCAGCAAACCGATCACGGTCGACAATGTCGCCGCCAACAGCAAGCTCGCCGAAATGGCGAAGGCGCAGCATCCGCGCATCCTGGCCACTTATGGCGGCGAGTATTCCGATCCCAAGCTCGAGCGCATGGTCGCCAAGGTCGTCGGCAGCCTGACCGTGGTGTCGGCCAACCCAAGCCAGACCTACCGCATCACCATCCTTAATTCGCCCAACGTCAATGCTTTCGCGCTGCCGGGCGGCTATCTCTACATCACGCGCGGCCTGTTGGCGCTGGCCAACGATTCGGCCGAGCTCGCCGCGGTCATCGCGCATGAGATGGGCCACGTCACTGCAAACCACGGCTTGCAGCGCCAGCAGCTCGAGGCTGAGGAGGGGTTTGCAACCAAGGTCGTCTCCGACGTGCTCGGCGACAGCCCGACCGCCAAGGCGGCACTGATCCGCGGCAAGCTGCGGCTTGCCCAGTTCTCGCGCAATCAGGAGCTTGAGGCCGATGGCATCGGCATCAAGTCGATCGGCGAGGCGGGCTTCGATCCCTTTGCCGCCGGCCGCTTCCTGCAGTCGATGTCGGCCTACACCGATTTCCGCTCGATCAGCGGCGCCACCGACGCCAGCCTCGACTTCCTGGCGACGCATCCTAACACGCCGCAGCGCATCGATCTGGCGCAGCGTCATGCCCGCCAGTTCGGCGCGCCCGGCGTCGGCACGCGCGACCGCGACGCCTTCCTCGCCGGCATAGACGGCCTGCTCTACGGCGACACGCCGGAGGAGGGCTATGTGCGTGGCGAAACCTTCCTGCATCCAGGGCTCGGCGTGTCGTTCTCGGTGCCCGACGGCTTCATCATCGACAACTCGGCCGCGGCGGTGACGGCAACCGGGCCAGGCGACATAGCGATTCGCTTCGATGGCGTTTCGATCGACAAGAGCCGCTCGCTGACCGACTACATCCGCAGCGGCTGGGTGGCCGGTCTCGACGAAAGCAGCGTGCGCCAGGAAACGATCAATGGCAACGACGCGGCGACGGCGCATGCCAGTGCCGAGGGCTGGCAGTTCGACATCGCGGTGATCCGCGCCGGTGGCCAGGTCTACCGGCTGCTGACGGCTGCCCCTTCCGCCAGCGCCTCGCTGGATGCCGTGGCGCGCTCGGTCAGCGGTTCCTTCCGTATCTTGAGCGCGGCCGAGAAAGCGGCGCTGAAGCCGCTGCATATCCGCGTTGTCACGGTGCGGCCCGGACAGACCATGGGTTCGCTCGCCGCGCAGATGGTCGGCGTCGACCGCAAGCTCGACCTGTTCAGGGTGCTCAATGCGATGTCGCCCGGTGCAGCCGTTTCGGCCGGCGACAAGGTCAAGATCATCACCGACAAATAGGGTGTGTCGATATTCAGGTGATGCCGGCCTGCAACCGGCAGTTTCCTGCGCTTCCGGTGCTCACGTACTTTAAGTACGCTCCACTCCGGTTCTCGGAAACCACCGTTTTCGGCTCGGCCTAACCTGAATCTCAACACACCCTGATTAGGCGGCGGTCGCCAGAAACTCGGGGTTTTGCTTCACCAGCGCTATCTTGAGCTTTTCCATGGCGCGTGCCTCGATCTGGCGGACGCGTTCCTTGGAGATGCCGAGCGCCTCGCCGAGGGCTTCGAGCGTCGCGCCCTCGTCGCTCAGCCGGCGCTCCTCGATGATCCTGAGCTCGCGGGCATTGAGCGCGCCGAGCGCCGTTTTCAGCCAAACAGAACGGCGTTCGACATCGATCGTGTCGCCCACGACCTCGTCCGGCAAAGGATCGTCCGAAACCAGGAAATCCATTCGCTCGGTGGCGCCCGCATCGTCGGCGAGCGGCTGGTTGAGCGAGCTATCCGGTGCCGAAAGGCGGGAGTCCATCATCGCCACGTCAGCCTCGGAGACGCCGAGCGCGACCGACACCTCGCGATAGAGCGAGGTATTCGAGATCGGCTCGGCACCGTTCGCCAAGCGGGCGCGCAGGCGCCGCAAATTGAAGAACAACGCCTTTTGCGCCGAACTGGTGCCGCCACGCACGATCGACCAGTTGCGCAGGATATAGTCCTGCATCGAGGCGCGAATCCACCATGTCGCGTAGGTCGAAAACCGCACCTCGCGTTCCGGTTCGAAGCGGGCCGCCGCCTCCAGCAGGCCGACATGGCCTTCCTGGACCAGATCGCCGAGCGGCAGACCGTAGTGGCGGAATTTCGAGGCCATGGAAATGACCAGACGCATATGTGCCATGGCGATTTGGTGCAGCGCCTGCTGGTCGTTGTCTTCCTTCCAACGCAGCGCGAGAAGATGCTCTTCGTCGCGCTCGAGATAGGGGGCTTTCATCGCCGCGCGGACCATGGTTCGCCCTGCCATATCTTCCATCATGCCACGCTCCCTGTTCCGGGCGTTGCGGTGCGATCGCTCGAACCCTAAGCTGGCATCGTGGTTGAATTGGCGACGCCGCGCCCTACAACAGCCAAGAACGTGCCACGCGGGTGAATGGTTCCGCCGCTGATGTCGCGTGGATTGCACTGCCGAAAGCTCGTTGCGGTGGTCGCTACGTGGTCGGTTGGCGCGACTCGATGTGGTTTTGAGAATTGGATTTCGAAAGCGTCTCATTTTTGAAATCTGGTTCCTTATTTCGCCAGCCTGCATCTGTCAGTTTCCGGCGCTCACAAATGCGGCGTACGCCGGCCAATGACGGGATCACAGAAAAATGAAATGGCTCAATTCGCTTATCGTCGCCGCAACACTGCAGGTACTGGCCGTCACATCAGGCCATGCCGGCGCCAATCTCGAGCAGATCAAGCAGGCCGGTGTCTTCAAGGTCGGCACGGAGGGTACCTATGCCCCCTTCACCTATCATGATGCCTCGGGCGCATTGGTCGGCTTCGATGTCGAGATCGCCAAGGCGATCGCCGAGCGCCTCGGCGTCAAGGCCGAATTCCTCGAAGGCAAATGGGATGGGCTGATCGCCGGCCTCGACGCCAAGCGCTATGACGCCGTCATCAACCAGGTCGGTATCACCGAGGAGCGCAAGGCCAAGTATGATTTCTCCGATCCCTATATCGCGTCCAAGGCGGTGCTGATCGTGCGCGGCGACAATACCGACATCAAGAGCTTTGCCGACCTCAAGGGCAAGAAGGCGGCGCAGTCGCTGACCTCGAATTTCGGCAAGCTCGCCGAAGCGAACGGCGCCGAACTCGTCGGCACCGATGGTTTCGACCAGTCGATCCAGCTGCTTCTTACCGGCCGTGCCGACGCCACCATCAACGACAGCCTGTCCTTCCTCGATTTCAAGAAGCACAAGCCCGACGCCAATGTGAAGATCGCCGCGCAGGAAGAAAACGCCGACTATTCCGGCGTCCTCGTGCGCAAGGGCGATCCGGAACTGGTCGCCGCCATCAATCAGGCGCTGGCCGATATCAGGGCCGACGGCACCTACCAGAAGATCGCCGACACTTATTTCGGCCAGGACGTTTCGAAGTAAGCGCATTTCACGGAGCGGGCCGGTTGCCGGCCCGTATGGCAGGTATCGCGGCGAGCTGTCTTTGACGGCCGCCGCTTTTCGCGTGATATGGCGGCCGTATGATCGCGCTTCGATGCTGCCGGGGCGGTTTTGGGCGGCAATCTCGCAAGGAGGGTTTTCGTGCCGCACTGGCTGCAACTTATGCTGGACTCGTTGCCCACGCTGCTATGGGCCGCGCTGATCTTCACCGTGCCGCTAACGCTGCTGTCGTTCGCATTCGGTCTCTTCGTAGGACTGGTTGCGGCGCTCGTTCGGCTGTTCGGTCCGAAGCCGCTGGTCGCCGTGGTCCGCTTCTACGTCTGGATCTTCCGTGGCACGCCGCTTCTGGTGCAGCTCTTCCTGATCTTCTACGGCCTGCCCTCGGTCGGCATCCTGCTCGACGCTTTTTCAGCTGCGTTGATCGGCTTCACGCTCAACATCGGCGCCTATACGTCGGAGATCATCCGCGCCGTCATAGGCTCGGTGCCGAAGGGGCAGTGGGAAGCGGCCTATTCGATCGGCATGACCTGGAGCCAGGCGATGCGGCGCACGATTCTTCCACAAGCAGGCCGCGTCGCGGTGCCGCCGCTGTCAAACACCTTCATCTCGCTGGTCAAGGATACATCGCTGGCCGCCGCCATCACCGTGCCGGAGATGTTCCAGGCGGCGCAGCGCATCGTCGCCACCACCTATGAGCCGCTGATCCTCTATGTCGAGGCGGCGGCTCTCTATCTGGCGCTGAGCTCGGTGCTGTCGGCGTTGCAGACGCGCTTGGAAAAGCGGCTCAGCCGCTATGGCGGCTTCCTGGAGGCGCGCTCATGATCGGTCTTACCGACATCGAGAAGCGCTTCGGCGACAACCTAGTGCTGAAGGGCGTGACGGTCACCATCGAGGAAGGCAGCGTCACCGCCCTTGTCGGTCCCTCGGGCGGCGGGAAAAGCACGCTTCTGCGCTGCATCAACCTGCTCGAGATGCCGACTTCGGGCACGGTGCGCATCGGCGACGACGCGCTCGAATTCCATCCCGGCGGCAAGGTTTCCGGCAGGGCCATCCAGCGCCTGCGGCTGCAGACCGGCATGGTGTTCCAGAATTTCCAGCTGTTTCCGCACCGCACGGCAATCGAAAATGTCATGGAGGGGCTGGTGACGGTGCTGAAATGGCCGGTCGAGCGAGCGCGCGAGCGGGCGCTCGCTCTGCTCGAAAAGGTCGGCATGGCGCACAAGGCCGATGCCTGGCCGGCGACCCTGTCAGGCGGCCAGCAGCAACGCGTGGCGATTGCCCGGGCGCTGGCGCCATCGCCGAAAGTGCTGCTGTGCGACGAGCCGACCTCGGCGCTCGATCCGGAACTGGCTCAGGAGGTGGTCGACGTGCTCAGCCAGCTCGCTCGTGAGGGCACCACCATGGTGATGGCGACGCATGATTTGCGCCTCGCTTCGAAGATCGCGCAGGAAGTGGTGTTCCTCGACGCCGGCGCCATCGTCGAGAAAGGCCCCGCCGCTGTTTTGTTCAGCAATCCGGAGCGGCAGCGAACCAGGCGGTTCATCGCGACGCTGAAGCAGGAAGCGGAGAAGGAAGGCGGCGGCGAAGGTTAATGCATGTCGCCCAAAACTGCGCAGCGGTTTTGGAATAACGACATGCATAAAAGAGAAACCCGGCGCGAGGCCGGGTTTTTGCAATTCGAAGGCGAGAAGCGCTCAGGCTGCTTCTTCCTGCTCGGCTTCTTCGTTGTCGGCCTTGGCGCCGCGCTTCGGACCCTTGTTGAGATTCACCTCGATGAGGCGCACCGCTTCGGTTTCCGACATGCGGTTGACGGCCGCGATCTCGCGCGCCATGCGGTCGAGTGCCGCCTCATAAAGCTGGCGCTCGGAATAGGACTGCTCCGGCTGGTTGTCGGCGCGGTAGAGGTCGCGCACCACTTCGGAGATCGAGATCAGGTCGCCGGAATTGATCTTCGCATCATATTCCTGGGCGCGGCGCGACCACATGGTGCGCTTGACGCGGGCGCGGCCCTGCACGACCTTCAGCGCGCGATCGACATAATCCTCTTCCGACAGCTTGCGCATGCCGATGGAGGTCGCCTTGGCAACCGGCACTTTCAGACGCATCTTGTCCTTCTGGAAGTCGATGACGAACAGTTCCAGCTTGTGGCCCGCAACTTCCTGCTCGTCGATCGAGACGATCTGGCCGACGCCATGCGCCGGATAGACGATGTACTCGCCGGTCTTAAAACCGTGACGCGCTGCGCTGGACTTCTTCTGCGGGGTGATTGTTGCCATTACGCCATGAACTCCTTGGTGTGGTACCGGCATTCTGCCGGCCGAACTCGCGCGATCGGATAACCGATCGTTAGCCGCACAACTACGAACCCACCGGAAAAGCCGAGGCCGGCAAACCGCATAATTGCGACCGCCTGCCCCAGATCACTCTGGTCCGGATTGAGAAATTCACCTTTCAGTGATTTGGGGCGTTTGCGCCATAAATCGACGTTGTGTCACCGGCATGTTTAGTTGATGTAGCACAAAAAGTCGGAAGAATCAAGGTTTTGCTGCACGCGCGAAGGCCATGCGCCATCGCCGCCTGCCAAGGCAGTTAATGTACCATGCCTTTTAGGCGGCGTTATGCTGGCTGAAACAGCGGTCTTGTCAGTCGCCCTCGCCGGGCTCGGGGGAGAAATATTTCTCAAACTTGCCGGCCTCGCCATCGAAGGATTTGGCGTCGGCCGGAGGCTCCTTCTTGGCGGTGATGTTGGGCCATTTATCAGCGTATTCGGTGTTGATCTGCAGCCATTTGTCGAGACCCGGCTCGGTGTCGGGCTTGATCGCGTCTGCCGGGCATTCCGGTTCGCAGACGCCGCAGTCGATGCATTCGTCGGGATGGATGACGAGCATGTTCTCGCCTTCGTAGAAGCAGTCGACCGGGCAGACCTCGATGCAGTCCATGTATTTGCATTTTATGCAATTGTCGGTCACGACATAGGTCATCGGTCGGCTCCCGGACGTCCCGTTTTTGTTAGGCTTTTTTGGTGAGGTAACGTCTTTACCCGCCGCTTGCAAGGGCAGCCATTGCGCGCGATACCGGTGTTTCCGGAATGGAATTCCAGAGGGGCGATGCGGCGAAGCCCGGTTATGCGTCAGTCGTCGCCTAACAACCGGTCGGTCTCCCGGCGTTCCTTCTTGGTCGGGCGGCCGCTGCCGGCATCGCGCAGCGCGGGAATCGCATCGGCAACGGCCTCGCCCTTCGGCGCGGGCGGC
Source organism: Mesorhizobium sp. WSM4841 (assembly GCF_055811515.1). Lineage (NCBI taxonomy): Bacteria > Pseudomonadati > Pseudomonadota > Alphaproteobacteria > Hyphomicrobiales > Phyllobacteriaceae > Mesorhizobium > Mesorhizobium sp. WSM4841. Next base: position 183,398 of record NZ_JBVVQC010000009.1, on the reverse strand, counting down.
GGCGACATATCCTCGTAGAGCATGCGCGCTTCTTCGGCAGGGCCGCGCCGGCTTCCCGTGCGGAGCACCTTCCAGACGAAGATGCGCCGCTCGAGAGTGATGGTCAGGACGTCGCCGGCCCGGACCAGATCGGAGGCCTGCGCTGCTTTGTCGCGATTGATGCGGACGCGTCCGGCCACCACCAGCTTCGCTGCCAGCGAGCGCGATTTCACCGCACGCGAAAAGAACAGCCATTTATCGATGCGCTGGCGGCCTTCGGCGACCATCGGAGCGAGCGAACTTACTTCTTCAGCTGGTCGCGCAACGCGGCGAGCTTGGCGAATGGAGAATCCGGGTCGAAGCGCACGGGACGCTCCTCGCGAGGCTTAGGCTGGAACGCGGGCTTTCCACCTGGTGCGCCACCCTTGCCGTCCTGCCTGCCGCCCTTCCAGTCCGGCCGGCTTTCGCGACGATCGGGACGCTCGCCCTGCGGCTTGCCGTCGCGCCGTTCCCCTGCCTCACCCTGAGGCTTGGGCTTGAACTTGCTGCGGTCGAAGCGCGGCTTGCCGGCGCCGTCGCCGTCGCGGCGTCCTTGATGGGGGGGCCGGCTGCCTGGAGCGCCGGCCGGTTGTCCGCCGGTGGCATCTGCCGGTGCGTCGCCACGGCCATCGCGGGCGGCTTGCCCGTTGCGCGGGCGATTGTCCCTGTCACGGGGCCGGCTGTCGTGGTGGCGGTGGCGCGGACGCTGGTCGAAGCGGCCCTGCCGCCACAACAGGATGGGTTTTGGTTCTTCGGCCTCTTTCTCGGCCTCTGGAGCAGCCTCGCCGGTGGCGGCTGCCGCCGCCGCGGCAGGTTCGGCCGACACGGCTTCCGTTGCGGGCGAGGCTTCGAAAGCCGGCTCCGCCGGTGCGACCGCAATCTCGGCGGTTTCGGGTGCTGCCTCTGGAGCTGCGGCTTCGGCTGCAGGCAGCCCCTCTACCGTGAGCTCAGCCGGAGTTTCCACCTGAGCTTCTGCGACAGGTTCCGCTTCGGTGGTGGTTTCCGCGGGCGCTTCGGCTGTGGCCTCTGCCACTGCATCCGGCTCCGAACTCTCGGCCGGCGCCTCGGCGGCTGCGTCCGCAACCGCGGCGTCCGCTGCCTTGGCCTGCTCGGCTCGCGCAGCTTCTTCCGCCTCCTGCTTGGCCGCGGCGGCTTCACGCGCGGCATTGTCCTGTGCCTCGAGCCGCGCCCTCACCTCGACTGCCGGCTTCGGCTCCGCTCGGTAGCCGAGGCCTTTCAAAATCTCTTCCATGTCGTCGGCCGTAGCGCCGAGGATCGACATCATCGGCGGCGTCACCATGAAAGACTGACCGTCATAGGCGCCGTCGGGCCGCTGACCGAGGCCCGGCTTCCAGTTGGTTGCGGGCCGGATCAGGTCGGCCAACCGTTCAAGGATGTCGACGCGCACCGCGCGACGGCCGAGATTGCGGTAGCCGGCCAGTTTGTAGAAGGCCTTGTCGAACGTGGGATCGATGACCACCGAGGTGCGGCCGGAGGCCAGCGCGTGGACCACATCGCCAAAGCCGGGCTTGTCCTTGCCGTCGTTCTGCAGCGCCCACAACAGCGTCACCAGTCCGGCCGGGGCCGGCTTGATCAGCGCGGGCGCGAAGACGTGGTAGGCGCCGAAGCGCACGCCGAGCCGGCGAAGGGCGGCGCGGCCTTCCTGGTCGAGCGACTTCATCTCCTGGGCGATGTCGCGGCGGTTGATGAGGCCGAAATGCTCGACGAGCTGGAAGGCAATGCCGCGGCCGATGCCGGTGATCTGCTCGGCGTTCTTGAGGTCGACCAGCGGCTTCAGCAAGGACTCGATCTGGAAATTGACGAAGCGCTCGGCGCGCGCCGCGACCTTGTCGCGGGCTGGTCCGGTGAGCTGCTCGTCGGCCAGCAGCACAAGGCGCGGCTTCAACGGCTCGTCGCCTGCGACCAGCGTGCCGATCGGCGCGCCGATCCAGCGCAGCGTGCCGTCGGAGCCGAGCGCGATGTCGCCATTGGCCGAGGCGCCGAAGCGTTCGGCCCGCGCCTCGAATTCGGCTGCAAGCGCCTTCTGGGCTGCTGTGCGCACTGCCTTGGCGTCCTCGCCGCCGGCGCTCTGGTCGGCGGTGAAGCGGAACCCTTGCAACTCGCCGACATGATGGCCTTCGACGAGGACAGTTCCGGTTGGGCTAATTTCGGCTTCAGGCATGGTATTTTCTCTAAGGCGCCGCATGAGGACGGAAGTCCTGCGGTCTACGAAGCGTTTCGTCAACCGCTCATGCAGCGCATCCGACAATCTGTCTTCGATTTCGCGCGTCTTTTCCTGCCAGTGTGCCTGATCGGCCAGCCAGCCGGGCCGGTTGGAGACGAATGTCCAGGTGCGGATCTGGGCGATCCGGTGCGACAGCGTGTCGATGTCGCCCTCGGTGGTGTCGGCACGGCGCACCTGCTCGGCCATGTAATTCTCGTCGACATGGCCATGCCTGGCAAGGTCCATGTAGATCGAGGCGATCAGGTCGGCATGCTGGGCAGGCGCGATCTTCCTGTAGTCGGGAAGGGCGCAGGCCTCCCACAACAGCGCCACGCGCTTGGCGTTGGTGGCCAAGGCCCGGATATCCTCGTCGCGGGACAAATGCTCGAGCGCCTGCGCATCCACAGCCGGTAGCGCACGCGTCAGGCCTTCGACCGGCGCGTTGGTCTCGGTGGAGCGCTTCAGCGCATCGAGGCTGGCGAAATCGAAATGCGCGGTGCGCCATTGCAGCACTTTCACCGGGTCGAACTCATGCCCTTCGATCTTCTTGACCAGATCTTCGTCGAGCGGATCGACCTGGCCGGTGACGCCGAAAGTGCCGTCGCGCAAGTGCCGGCCGGCGCGGCCGGCGATCTGGCCGAGTTCGGCCGCCGTCAGGTTGCGATACTGGTAGCCATCGAATTTACGGTTTTGAGCGAAGGCGACATGATCGAGATCGAGGTTCAGGCCCATGCCGATCGCATCGGTGGCGACCAGGTAATCGACATCACCCGATTGGAACAGCTCCACCTGCGCGTTGCGAGTGCGGGGTGATAGCGCGCCGAGCACGACGGCCGCACCCCCTTGCTGGCGGCGGATCAGTTCGGCAATCGCATAGACCTCGTCGGCGGAAAAGGCGACGATCGCCGTGCGTCGCGGCAGGCGGGTCAGCTTCTTCGAGCCGGCATAGGCGAGATGCGACAGCCGTGGCCGGGTCACCACCGACACGCCCTTCAGCAGACGCTGGAGGATGCCGTGCATGGTGGCTGCGCCGAGCAGCAATGTCTCCTGGCGGCCGCGCAGATGCAGGATACGGTCGGTGAAGATGTGGCCGCGCTCGAGATCGCCAGCCAGCTGCACCTCGTCGATGGCGACGAAGGCGGCGTTGGTCTCGCGCGGCATGGCTTCGACGGTACAGACCGAATATCTGGCACCGTCGGGCTGGATCTTCTCCTCGCCGGTGATGAGCGCCACCTTGTGAGCGCCGACCTTCTCGCAGACGCGTGAATAAACCTCGCGGGCGAGCAACCTGAGCGGCAGGCCGATGATGCCGCTTTCATGCGCCACCATGCGCTCGATGGCGAGATGGGTCTTACCGGTGTTGGTCGGCCCGAGCACGGCAGTCACGTCGCGGCCCGAGAGGATCAGCGGCTCAATATGTTTCGGCGGGATGTTCATCGACCTGGAAATCAGGCTCTCTTCTTCGCGTTGTCGGGAGCGCGCCCCGTGGCGGCGCGTGTGACAGCCGACACATAGGGATTTCGAGTGCGAAGCGAAAGCGGAATGTTCCGACGGCAGCTCGAAGGCTCTCGTCTGGTGTTGTCAACCGGTCCTGATTAACAGTTGGAACGAGTCTGGAACGAATCAGCTACGAATCGCTGACTCTTGCTGATTCAGGTTTTGTTCACGGCTACATCTGGACTTTTTGCCGACGAGTCTCACCACATGCTGAATCGCCGAACTGGCCCGATTCATGCAGGGCGGACGTCCTCCTTAACAGTTGCCGGTAAACGATCGGCGCAGGCCGGCGGGCATCACCCAACATTATGAAATTATTGATCTTTCCTAACGCGCCTTTACGGTTTGAGGGATGTTTTCAGCCTTTGTCGTTAACCTTCCGGTCAAAGCCGGAACGAAACGGCGACGAATCAGCGCTGGCGGGTGTTTCCCGGTTTGTTCACCCCAATATGTTGTGTCGTGAACAGGTTTTCCACCTGTTATCAACAGGCGAGGAACAGGGTTTTGCACAGGCTGTGCGGCCGCCGTTAACTTTTGCGTGCCGCTTCGGCACAAATCGGTGTCACGTCCGTCGGTCGGCGCAGTCGCGCACGAGGACCAGACTCCGGGTTCAAGAAATGTCCTCTCCCACGGCATAGCGCTGCAAAGTAGGGCCGACGTTCTGAATGATTTCATCGTGGGACAGGGCGACGACGGGCGGAAGCCGCAGCAGGTATCGGCACATCGCCAAACCCAGCAACTGGCTCGAAACGAGCCCGGCACGTCGACCCGCGTCGGCGGGATCAGCGACCGCCGCAACCACCGGCCTGACCTGGTTGCCAAATACGTCACGCAGCTTTTCGGCGGCGAATTCGTTCGACGTCGCCGAACGCAGCAGAATTGCCATGCCAGGACCGCTGGCCGCGCCCTCCCAGATTTCGAGAAAACGCCTGATCAGCGTTTCACCGATGGTGTTTCGGTCGATCACCCGAAGTGCCGGCAATTGCAGGTCGACGACCGCCGCCCTGGCGAACAGCTCGTCCTTGCTGCGGAAATAGCGGATCACCATGGCCGGATCGATCGAGGCATGCGCCGCGACGTCGCGGATGGAGGCGCCGTCATAGCCGCGCTCGGCGAACAGGAGCCTCGCGGCCTCGAGGATTTGGGCGCGCGTGCGGTCCGACTTGCTGGGTTTCTTCGGCTGGTTCTCGGTCATGAAAATTCATATGCCAACGGCCGTTGACAAATGCAATAGCTTCGACTAGAAAGTCAACGATCGTTGACAAATGGAGAGAAAAAATGTTGCCCGATACAACGGAAGTCCTGATCATTGGCGCCGGCCCGACCGGCATGGCGCTGTCCATCGTGCTGCACCAGGCCGGTGTCGATCATGTTCTGATCGACAGGCTGGCGCAGGGCCTTCAGACCTCGCGGGCTGGCGTCATCCACTCGCAGACGCTGGAAACGCTGGAGCCTCTCGGCGTCACGCAGCGGCTGAGCGAACTTGCCCTGAAGCTGCAGAATTTCGCCATCCGCGACCGCAATCGGGCGCTGCTCACGCTTGATTTCGGCAAGCTTCCGTCAAGGCATCCCTATTTGATGATGCTGCCTCAGAACCTGACCGAGCAGGTGTTCGCCGAACGGATCGCAGCCCTGGGCGGTGTGATTCACCGCATGGTCGAGGCCAAGGCGGTCGTTCAGGATGCTGACGGCGCGCGCGTGACGGTGGTCGAGAACGGCCGCGAGAAACTGATATCGGCACGCTATGTCGTTGGTGCCGACGGCATGCAAAGCCTGGTGCGCAGGTCGACCGGCATCGAGTTCGACGGCGCGGCCTATGACGCTTCGTTCGTACTCGCCGATGTTCGTCTCGACTGGCCGGTTGGGCCGACAGAAGTGTCGCTGTTCTTTGCACCGGCCGGGCTGGTGGTGGTGGCGCCGCTTCCGGACGGATCGTACCGGGTCGTCGCGACAATGGAGGACGCACCGGAAAAGCCCGAGATCGCCGACATCCAGGCGCTGCTCGACAGCCGCGGACCGACCAAGAAAAGAACCCGGGTGCTCGACCTGTCGTGGAGCTCGCGTTTTCGTGTGCATCACCGCCTGGTCCGCTCGTACCGCAAGGACCGATTGTTCCTCATGGGTGATGCCGCGCACGTGCACAGCCCGGCGGGAGGGCAAGGCATGAACACCGGCATCATCGACGCGGTCGTGCTTGGCCAGTTGCTTGGCGACGTGATGAACGGCGTGCGCCCGGAAGCCGAGCTCGACCTCTACGAAACGCTGCGCCGCCCGGCGGCCCAAGAGGTGCTTGAACTGGCGGGCACGATGACCGACATGGCGCTTACCCGCAGTTCGGTGAAGCGGTTCGTCCGCAATCTCGTGCTTTCGGTGCTGAATCTCAATCCATTCCTGAAGCTTCGTATCGCATTGAAACTGTCAGGCCTCAGCCGGGCGCCGCTTGCCCGCCTGCCGGCACCTTCGCGCGAGCCGATCGCCCGGGCCAAGCCTGCAGCCGAACCAGGGCTGAAGCTTGTTGCCTGACAGCCGCGATTGTGCGGATCCCAGCCCTCGGTCTTGGCCGGGTGGGCGTTGGGCCCGGTACATCAGTTACCGGCGAGAGCCGACGCCTCAGGTGATGTACTGGCCGCCATTGGCGGAGATGGTCGAGCCAGTGATGAAACCGGCATCGTCGGAAGCGAGGAAGACGACGCAGCGTGCGATCTCTTCCGGCTCGCCGAGGCGGCCGACCGGGATCTGCGGGATGACGCGCTCGTTGAGCACCTTCTCGTCCATCGCCCTGACCATCTCGGTAGCGATATAGCCGGGGCAGATGACATTGACGGTGATGCCGGCCCGCGCTCCTTCCTGAGCGAGCGCCTTGGTGAAGCCGATGTCGCCGGCCTTCGACGCCGAATAATTGACCTGGCCGGTCTGGCCCTTCTGGCCATTGATGGAGGAGATGGTGATGACGCGGCCGAACTTGCGGTCGCGCATGCCGCCCCACAGCGGGTGCGTCATGTTGAAGACGCCGGAAAGATTGGTGTCGACGACCTCTTTCCATTGCTCGCGCGTCATCTTGTGGAACATGGCGTCGCGGGTGATGCCGGCATTGTTGACCAGAACGGAAACCGGGCCGAGATCGGCCTCGATCTGCTTGATGCCAGCGGCGCAGGCATCGTAGTCGGCCACCGACCATTTGTAGACCGGAATGCCGGTCTCTGCCTTGAATTTCTGCGCCGCTTCGTCATTGCCGGCGTAGTTCGCGGCAACCTTGTAGCCGGCGGTTTTCAGGCCGATCGAAATCGCGGCGCCAATACCGCGCGACCCGCCGGTGACGAGTGCTACTTTTGTCATGGTGTCCTCCCTTTTTAATTCGTGAGTGGCGGGCGCTGAACGCTCTAACGGCGATTGAGCCCCGTTCGCCACTGACTATTTCATGGCTTGGCTGGCGCATGAACCCCGAAAATCGAAATCGATTTTCGAAAAGGATCATGCGCAAGGTCAAATGCTACAGCGTCCTTTGCGCGCCCCAAGGGACGCCCGGCGCTGTAGTCTGTCTTCATAGCGCTTCCACGCACATGGCGACACCCATGCCGCCGCCGATGCACAGCGTGGCGAGGCCCTTCTTGGCGCCGCGGCGGCGCATCTCGTAAACCAGCGTGTTGAAGATGCGGGCACCTGAGGCGCCGATCGGATGGCCGATGGCGATGGCGCCGCCATTGACATTGACGATGGACGGATCCCAGCCCATGTCCTTGTTGACGGCGCAGGCCTGCGCGGCGAAGGCCTCGTTGGCCTCGACCAGGTCGAGATCGCCGACCGACCAGCCGGCCTTGGCCAGCGCCTTGCGCGAGGCGGGAATAGGCCCGGTGCCCATGATCTGCGGATCGACACCCGCCGTCGCCCAGGACACGATGCGCGCCAGCGGCGTGATGCCGCGCTTTGCGGCTTCCGCCTCGGTCATCAGCAGCACAGCGGCGGCGCCGTCATTGATGCCGGAGGCATTGGCGGCGGTCACCGTGCCGTCCTTGTCGAAGGCCGGTCTTAGCTTGGTCATGGCGTCGATCGTCGCGCCGTGGCGGATATATTCGTCCTGGTCGACTGTCGTGTCGCCTTTCTTGCCCTTGACGATGAAAGCCACGATCTCGTCTTTGAATTTGCCGGCCTTCTGTGCGGCCTCTGCCTTGTTCTGGGAGGCCAATGCGAGCCCGTCCTGGTCCTCGCGGGTAATCTGGAACTGGCGAGCGACGTTTTCGGCGGTGTTGCCCATGTGATAGCCATTGAAGGCATCCCAAAGCCCGTCCTTGATCATGGTGTCGATCATCTTGTAGTCGCCCATCTTGACGCCGGCACGCAGGTGTTGAGCGTGCGGGGCCAGCGACATCGATTCCTGCCCGCCGGCGACGATCACCTTGGCGTCGCCGGCGGCGATCTGCTGCATGCCGAGAGCAATAGCGCGCAGACCTGAGCCGCAAACCTGATTGAGGCCCCAGGCCGTGGTTTCCTTTGGCAGGCCGGCATTGATAGATGCCTGGCGGGCGGGGTTCTGGCCCTGAGCCGCGGTCAGCACCTGGCCGAGGATGACCTCGTCGACCTCCGCCGGCTCGACACCGGCACGGGACAGCAGTTCCTTGATGACCACGGCACCAAGCTCATGCGCCGGGGTGGCGGCAAAGGCGCCGTTGAAGGACCCGACGGGCGTGCGCGCCGCACTGGCGACAACGATAGCAGCGGACATGTTCTTCTCCAGACTTCGAGGTATCGAGTTTTGGTATCGTCAGGGCTTTTCTTGCCCTTTCAATGATCCAAGTCAAACCTGAAATGAGCATGACGGCCATGCGTCGCAAGCAGGTCGCTCGCGATCGTGGAAACAGTCTGGCGCATTGCTGCGCAGCATATTTGGGCCGCCATGCAGCATTAATTTATCCCGCACTGCACAAACCGCTTGGAATTGTGACGCTTTTGCGCATATCCTTGAAAAGGCGCAATCGTTACCGGCAGCTTACTCAAATGCGCCGGTGTCCTGGGAGGATGCTGATGGCCGCGAAAGACGAACCGATTATCATCAAGAAATATGCCAATCGCCGCCTCTACAACACCGGCACCAGCACTTATGTGACGCTCGAGGACCTTGCCGAAATGGTCAAGAAGGGCGAGGAGTTCACCGTCCAGGACGCCAAGACCGGCGACGACATCACCCATCCGGTGCTGACCCAGATCATCTTCGAACTGGAGAACAAGGAAGGGCAGAACATGCTGCCAATTCCATTCCTGCGCCAGTTGATCGCCTTCTACGGCGACCAGATGCAGATGATCGTGCCGAGCTTCCTCGAACAATCGATGATCGCCTTCTCAAAGGAACAGGAACGCTTCCGCGAGCAGATGAAGGGTGCGTTGGGCAAGTCGCCGCTGGACATGATGAAGATCGCCACGCCGATCAAAGCGCTGGAAGAGCAGACGCGCCGCAATATGGAGATGTTCCAGAACGCCATGCGCCTGTTCACGCCCTTCCCACCCGCAGGCTTGAATGGCTCTTCCGCAGCGCCGGCGGAGCCGCCCAGGAAAGAAACGTCGGAAAAACCTGACGACCTTCAGGAGTTGAAGGAACAGATCGCCGCCATGCAGCGCAAGCTCGACACCATGTCGTGATCGCCGGCCGGACCGAACCCGGCCGAAATCTCTCATCAGTAGACCGTGTCAGAAAATCTCCGCCTCGAATGAGGCTGAGGGACTCCGGCCACGCTAAAGCGCGTCGCGTTTGATCGGCCTCATGCGACGCGCTTTAGGTTGTTGTTTTATGCATGTCGTTATCGCAAAACCGCTGCACACTTTTGCGCGACATGCATTATTTCGTTATCACCGTCACCAGAGCGGTAACGGGTTTGCCGTCCACAAGAATGGGCTTGTGATGATCATCGGCAAGTAGCACGCCGATCACGTGCTTGCCGGCGGCATCCGGACAATGACCGAAACGAGCCTTGATAAGATCGCCGCCAAAGTCGCTGTTCATGCTGTTGTACGGCTTGCCGGGGATGTTGCAGGTATCTCCGGTGGGATCGACCTTCATATGCACGTGGCCGCATTGGCCGACGCCGTCGCATTCACCCGCTGGCAGCAGCGTGAAGTTGCTCCTGACGATGACGCCTATCGCCTTCTCGGGATCGTTGCCGAGTTCGATGACCGAACCGGCCACCGGCCAGACGATTTCCAGGGTTGGCCGATCTTCGGCCTGGGCAGACCCGAGCGACAATAAAGAGAAAGCGAGGACAGTCGTTGCGATGATGCGAAGCATGGTAACCTCCGTTGACGTTGTAATCACTGATTACATAGGAATCGCTCGGGCGCAAGAAAATAATCGGTGATTACATTTCGGCCTCGTGCTATTGGGCAGGCATGACCAACCCAACGGATTCCGGCGAAGCCGCCAACCCCAAGCGCTATCATCACGGCAATCTGGTTGAGGCCTTGATCGCTGCTACCGTGGAGATCATCGAAGAGCGCGGAGCAGAGCATGTCTCCGTGCGTGAGGCCGCAAAACGTGCCGGCGTCTCGCCCGGCGCGCCATTCCGGCATTTTCGGTCGAAAACAGCACTGCTGACCGCTGTCGCCGAACAGGCCATGAACCGGCTGACCGAAGCCGTTGCCGATGCACAGTCCAAAGTCGACAGCGCAGATCCCATCGTGGCCTTCGAAGCGATCGGACAAGGCTATCTGGAATGGGCGATCAGCAATCCGACGCATTTCCAGATCATAAGTTCTCGAACGCTGATTGATTTCGACGCGTCGGATAGTCTTCGTGATCAGAATGAAGCCGTTCGCCGAAAGATGATCGACCTGCTGACCCAAGCGCTACAAGAAGGTCGGCTTGCTCCGGACACCGACTTCGACCATCTGGTGCTTGCCGCGCGCGCATTTGTCTACGGGTTGGCGCGCATGGCGATCGATGGTCATTTTCCGGAGTGGCATCCGTCCGAGCCGCCATCGCTCGCCGCGCGCAGAGCTCTCCATCTTTTCATGAGCCGGATTTCATCCAAAACGCAATCTCAGGAGCACCCCGAAGTGGCTACCCGGGATCGCTGACAAACTGTTTTCACACGGTCTGTCAGGCGCACAACTTCGAGTGAGGGTGTCCTCATTCATGACAAAAATTTCATGTCATCGCCAATCCGCGCCGCTGTTCTTGCGCCGCACGAGACATATATGCTGCACTGCAATATGCTTCCGTTAGCACCTTACTGAAGGATTTCGCCTTGCCCAGCAGAAAAACCGCCATCGTCACCGGTTCCACCTCGGGCATCGGCCTGGCCATCGCCCATGCGCTTGCGGCCGACGGCTGCAACGTCGTCGTCAATTCCTTTTCCGACACTGCCGACGACCAGGCCATCACCGATGCGATCGCCAAACATCACGGCGTGAAGACCGTCTATATCAAGGCAGACATGTCGAAGCCGGCCGAATGCCGGGCTTTGATCGAGAAAGCAGCCGAGACGTTCGGCTCGGTCGACATCCTGGTCAACAATGCCGGCATCCAGCATGTCGCGCCGGTGGAAGAATTTCCCATCGAGAAATGGGACGCGATCATTGCCATCAATTTGTCGTCGGCCTTCCACACCATCGCTGCCGCGATCCCGCTGATGAAACAAGCCGGCGGCGGCAGGATCGTCAACATCGCCTCGGCCCACGGGCTGGTCGCCTCGCCGTTCAAATCGGCTTATGTCTCGGCCAAGCACGGCATCATGGGGCTGACCAAGACGGTCGCTTTGGAACTGGCGCGCGACAAGATCACCTGCAACGCCATCTGCCCCGGCTATGTGCTGACGCCGCTGGTCGAGGCGCAGATCCCCGACCAGATGAAGGCGAACAAGATGGACCGCGACACTGTGGTCCGCGAGGTCATGCTCGAAAAGCAGCCGACCAAGGAATTCGTCACGGTCGAGCAGGTTGCGGCTGCCGCGGTGTTCCTGTGTTCGGATGCGGCAGCGCAGATCAACGGCACGCATGTTTCGGTCGACGGCGGCTGGACCGCCCAGTGAATTTGAGCGTGCGAACAAATCTGGCCGACAAATCAAGGGCAACGCCATGACGACGAACGGCAAGGTGGAGGAGCCCAAGAAGATCAACGTCGCGCTGCAGGGTGGCGGCTCGCACGGCGCCTTCTCCTGGGGGGTGCTCGACCAGTTGCTGGAGGACGGGCGGCTCGACATCGCGGCGGTTTCGGGCACCAGCGCCGGCGCCATGAACGCGGTGGCGCTGGCCGACGGGTTCGTCCGCGGCGGCGTCGAGGGCGCGCGGCAGAAGCTCGACGATTTCTGGCGCGCGGTGGCGCGGAAGGGCCGGTTCAGCCCGGTGCAGCGCATGCCGTGGGACGTGGCCTGGGGCAATTGGTCGATCGAGAACACGCCGGGCTATCTCTTTTTCGACACCATGTCGCGGGTGTTTTCGCCCTATGTCGCCAACCCGCTCGGCCTCAATCCGCTGCGCGACGTGATTGAAAAGGAGATCGATTTCGGCAATGTGCGCGCCTGCAAGTCGATGGAACTGTTCATCTCCGCGACCAATGTCGAGACCGGGCAGTTACGCGTCTTTTCCGATGGCGAGATCGACCTCGACACGGTGATGGCGTCGGCTTGCCTGCCGCAGCTGTTCCGCGCCGTCGAGATCAAGGGGGTGCCCTACTGGGATGGCGGCTATGGCGGCAATCCGGCGCTGTTCCCGTTCTTCAAGACGACTGCCACCGAGGACGTGCTTTTGGTGCAGATCAATCCGGTGGTCCGCGAGGGGACGCCGAAGAGCGCCAACGAAATCCAGAATCGCATCGACGAGATCACCTTCAACGCCGGACTCTTGCGCGAATTCCGCTCGATCGCCTTCATCAAGGAGCTGATTGCAGCCGGCCGGCTGCCGCATGGCGAATACCGCGACATCCGCATGCACCGCATCGATGCCGACGAGGCGTTCAAGGACCTGTCGGCATCGTCCAAGGTCAATGCCGAATGGGCGTTCCTGACCTATCTGCGCGACCTTGGCCGCACCGCCGCCAGCGACTGGCTGGAGGAGAATTACGACGCCGTCGGCAAGCGGCCGACGCTTGATCTCTCAGGCGAACTCGATGACGGCTTCAAGCCGGTGCGTGGTCCGGCACCAGGGCGGCGGGTCAAGGAGTTCCTCGCGGCACGCAAGAAGCCCGAAGCAGCGCGTCGCCGAGCCTGAGGCGTTTTGAATTGTCAGCTTTTTTGCAAGGCTAGATCGATCACCTTGATCAGCGCGGCCGCGGCCCGCCGCTGCTCGTCCGGATCGCTGATGCGCATCTTCATGCCTTCCAGCCCGTCGAGCAGCATGTCGGCCAGCAATTTTGCCGACAAGCCCTTGGCGGTGAGATCGACGCCATTGCGTCCGGCCTCGCTCTGGATCGCTGCGGCGATATGCTCGGCAAACCGGCTGCGCCAGCAGCCGATCAAGTCGGCGAGACTCGACTTCATGTCGAGGAGTTCGGCGCCATGCGGCGAGGCGTGGACGGTGCGCGTCATCGAGATCAGCGCTTCGTCGATGGCCCGCATCGTGCGCTCGGCAAATGGTTCTTCGCCGGCGAGTGCCGTTTTCGCCTGCTCGAGCGAGCGGGAGAGCAGCATCAACGCGATGGCGCGATAAATATCGGTCTTGTTCTTGAACTGGAGATAAAGCGCCGGCCGCGACATGTCGGCGGCACGCGCAATGTCGTCCATGGTGGTGCGGGCGAAACCATAGGCCAGAAACACCTTCATCGCGCTGTCCAGAATGCGGACGCGCTTGGGGTCGGTGGCGATGTCCTCGATCTCGATCATGGCGCGACTTTATCCTGCAAAAGCTCTGTTGACAAAATGACGTAATTTGTCAAGATGTATGAGGACGAAATGGCCGACCGTCCTTTTGCCTCGGGCTGTGGACGACAACAAAGGGTATCCCGATGCGCCTCACCGTCGACGGGCAGGCATTCGACGTCAATGCCGATCCCGAAATGCCGCTGCTGTGGGCGCTGCGCGATCTCATGGGCAAGACCGGGCCGAAGTTCGGCTGCGGCATCGCCGCCTGCGGCGCCTGCACGGTGCATGTCGACGGCCAGCCGGTGCGCTCCTGTTCATTGCCGGTCGGTGAGGTCACCGGCGCGGTCACCACGATCGAAGGCATCGGTACCGAAGGCAGACTGCATCTGGTACAGCAGGCATGGCTGGAAGAGCAGGTCGCCCAATGCGGTTACTGCCAGGCCGGCCAGATCATGAGCGCGGTGGCGTTGCTCGACGAGGTTGCCGACCCGACCGATGCCGACATCGACGATGCCATGGGCGGCAATCTCTGCCGCTGCGGCACCTACCCGAAGATCCGTGCGGCGATCAAAAGAGCGGTCGTGCTCAAGACGGCGGGGATCTGACCATGGCCAGTGTCGGAAAGATCGCACGCCGCACGTTTCTCATCGGAGCGGCTGCCATCGCGGGCGGCATCGCTGTCGGTTACTATTACTACCGCAAACCCTACCCGAATCCGCTGGAAGGCTACCTCGCCGCTGATGAAGCGACCTTCAACCCCTATGTGAAGATCGGCGCCGACAACACCATCACCATCGTCGCGCCGCGCGCCGAGATGGGCCAAGGTATCTCGACGACGCTTGCTGCCATGGTTGCCGAAGAGCTCGATGTCGGGCTCGACCAGATCAAGGTCGAGCACGGCCCGGCCTCCTACGCCTATTTCAATGCGGCGATCCTGGAAGAGGGCGGTCCGTTCGCCTTCTTCAACGAAAGCATGACCGCGGAAATAGTGCGCGCCGGCATGGGCGTGGTCGGAAAATTCCTCGCCCTGCAAGGCACCGGCGGTTCGACATCGACGCTCGATGGTTTCGGCAAGATGCGGCAGGCAGGCGCCGCCGCGCGGCAGATGCTGATTGCAGCGGCCGCGCAAAAGTTCGGTATAGCTGCCGCCGATCTGGAAACGGCCAATGGCTCGATCCTGCACAAGGCGTCGGGCAAGTCGCTGACCTATGGCGCTGTCGCCGCGACCGCCGCGACGATGGCGCCGCCCGCGGAAATCAGGCTCAAAGACAAAGCCGACTGGAAACTGCTCGGCAAACCGCAAAGACGCATCGACATGCTGGCCAAGGTCACCGGGGCGCCGATCTTCGGCATCGACGTGACGCTGCCGGAGATGCTGTACGGCACGGTCAAGATGAGCCCGCGCTTCTGGGCCAAGCCGGTCAAGGCGGATTTCTCCAACGCCGAGAAAATGCCTGGCGTGATCAAGATCGTGCCGATCGACACGAATTACGGCCACGGCTTCGGCATCATCGCAGAAAACACCTGGGCGGCGTTCAAGGCGGCGGAGGCGATCGACGCCGAATGGGCCGATCCCGAATATCCGCTGGACAGCGCCGGCATTTCCGAGGTGCTGAAGCAGGCGCTCGGCACCAAAGGGTCGGTGATGCGCGACGATGGCGATGTCGATACCGCCTTCGCCGATGCGCCGCGCGAAAGGATCGTCGAGGCCGACTATGCGGTGCCTTATCTGGCACATGCGACGATGGAGCCGATGAACGCCACGGCGCGGCTGAAGGACGGCGTCCTCGACATCTGGTGCGGCAACCAGGCGCCGACCTTGGTACGGCAGCTTTGCGCCAATGCTGTCGGCATTGAGCAGGACAAGGTCAGCGTCCACACCACCTTCATGGGCGGCGGCTTCGGCCGACGTATCGAGGTGGATTATGCGCTCTGTGCTGCGCTGATGGCGAAAGAAACGGCAGGCCGGCCAATCAAGGTGATTTGGACGCGCGAGGAGGACATGCGCCACGACGCCTACCGGCCGGCTTCGGTCGGCAAATTCCAGGCGCGGCTTGGCAACGACGGCATACCGTTCGCCGTCGACATGACAATCGCCTCGCCATCGCTGATAGCCAGCACCTTGCGCCGGTTGTTTCCCTCGATCCCGCCGCTTGGCCCCGACAAGTCCATTGTCGATGGGGCCTACGACCAGCCCTACACCATCCCGAATTACCGGGTCAGCGGCATTGCTGCGCCCGCCTCCATCCCGGTCGGCTTCTGGCGATCGGTCGGCTGCTCGATCAACGGCTTCTTTCATGAGGGCTTCATGGACGAGATCGCCACCGCCGGGAAAGTCGATCCGGTCGAACTGCGCAAGACGCTGATGGCTGCCTATCCGGCGGCGGTGAAAGTTGTCGAGAAGGTCGCCGCGATGGCGAAATGGGGCGAGGCGCTGCCCGCCGGCAAGGCCAAGGGCATGGCGTTCACGCTGTCCTTCGGCAGTTGGGTCGGTGAGATCGTCCAGGTCGCCGACACGCCGTCCGGAATCCGCATTGAGAAGGTGTGGATCGCCGCCGATGTCGGCACCGCGCTCGATCCTGATATCATCGAGGCGCAACTCGTCTCCGCCGCCATCTACGGCCTGTCGGCAGCGATGGGTCAGGAAATTACTTTCGCCGACGGCATGGTCGAACAGTCGAATTTTCATGACTACGACGCCATGCGCATCTCCCAGTGTCCGGCGTTCGAAGTCGCCATCCTGGAGAATTTTCACAAGATGGGCGGCGTCGGCGAAGTCGGCACGCCGCCGGCGGCACCGGCACTCGCCAACGCCATCTTCGCACTAGCAGGCAAGCGCATCCGGACACTGCCCTTGTCGAAGGAGGTGACCTTTGCATGAAGTATTGCCATCATGCTGACAGTTGCTGCCATGCTGTTTCGATGGCGCCTCCCCAGCGGCAGAGGAAAGCCAAGGCACGGCACCGATGACGGTCGATGCAGCCAAGACTTGCCCGAGGAACGCGGCCTAGCGGTTGCTTTCGCATCCGCGCTGCGCGGAGTGCGATGTCGCAGACGAACGGCCGCGCTGGTCCGGCGCGCCTGACGGCGGCGGGCGCATCCTGTCCAGCGAAGTATTACCCATCAACTTTTCTGACTATATTGCGGTGCAACTTTGATGTAGAAGCTCGTTCGCCGATCACGGCAAGTTGAACACGGCCTTGCGCGCACCCATATCGGCGACGCGCCGAGTTAGAAGACGCGGCCTGGCCGAACTCCGCGCAATGGAAAAACGACGATGCCGAAATACAGGTTTCACAAGCTTGCAGCCATTGTTGTGCTTGTCGGGTTCGCTGCATGGATGGTGACGGGCGAGTTCTCGTCCGTCGGCAGCGCGGCCGCCGATAAACCCAAGGCGGGGGAGGTCGAGCAGCCAAAGGCGGCTGACGCCGGCCAGGCCAAGCCCGCTGAGGCAGAGCAGCCCAAGGCGCCGTTGCGCACCGTCGCGATCATAACCCCGCCTAGGCGTACCTATGCGCGCGCCATCCGCATTTCCGGACTGACCGAAGCCGACAAGCGCGCGGTCCTGGCGCCGCGCGTCGCCGGCGTCATCGACAAGCTGCCGGTCAAGCAGGGACAGCGCGTCACGACCGGCGACCTCGTGCTGATGTTGGCAGCCGAGGAAAAGCTCTCGGCGGTCAGCAACGCCAAGCAGCTTCTGGTTCAGCGTCGGGCCGAACTCGATGCAGCATTGCGGCTGATGAAAACCGGCAATCTGCCCAAGCTGCAGCTCGATACGGCTCGCTCCAGCCTGACGCTAGCCCAGTCGCACCTGGAAGCCGCGCAGGCCGAGCTCGACCGCAACGAGGTGAAGGCGCCGTTTGACGGCGTCATCGACCGTGTACCGGTGGAGCTCGGCAGTTCCGTGATGCAGGGCGGCGAAGTGGCGACCATTCTGAGCCTCGATCCGGTGATCGCCCGCGGCGAGGTCAGCGAACGTGATCTCGGCTATCTGAAGATCGGCGACAAGGCGAATGTACGATTGGTCAGCGGCCAGAATGTCGAGGGCACCGTGCGCTATATCAGCCGCGACGCCTCGTCCGCCACCCGCACCTTCCGCGTCGAGATCGCAATCCCCAACCCCGAGGGCACCATTCCGGCCGGGATGACCGCCGAGATCGCGCTGAGCGCCCAGCCGACCGACGCAGTCATGCTGCCGCGCTCCGTGGTGACGCTGGGCGACAAGGGCGACCTCGGCATTCGCGCCGTCGACAAGGACGACAAGGTCGTGTTCTTCCCGATCGACTTGGTCGACGACACGCCAACCGGCCTGGTGCTCGGCGGCATGCCTGCCGATGCGCGCATCATCGTCGCCGGCCAGGAACTGGTGAAGGAAGGCGAAGTGGTCAAGCCGGTCGAGGCCGACCAGGCGACCATCCAGAAGCTGTTGGGCGAAGCGACGGCCGGGACGCAGTAATCATGGATATCGTCAAACTCGCAATCAGCAATGCCCGGCTGACCATTTCGGTCCTGGTCTTCCTCATCCTCGCGGGTGCGGTCGCCTATCAGTCGACACCCAAGGAAGCGGAACCCGACGTTCCGATTCCCATGATGTATGTCAGCCTGATCTATCAGGGCATCTCGCCCGAGGATTCGGAGCGCCTTCTGCTGCGGCCGATGGAAGCCAAGCTGAAGAGCCTCAAGGGTCTCAAGGAGATGCGCTCGGCCGCCTTCCAGGGCGGCGGCTATGTGCTGGTCGAATTCCACCCGCAGACGGATCTGGCGACGGCGTTGCAGGACACACGCAGCAAGGTCCAGGACGGCAAGGCCGACCTGCCGCAGGCAGCCGAGGAGCCTGTAGTCTCCGAAGTCAACGTCTCCGAATTCCCCGTCCTTGTCGTGACGCTGTCGGGCGAAGTGCCCGAGCGCATGCTCACGGCGGCGGCGCGCGAGTTGCGCGACCGCATCGAGGAAGTGCCGGGCGTGCTGGAAGGCGCGCTGCAAGGTGCGCGCGACGATCTCGTCGAAGTCGTCATCGATCCGATGAAACTGTCTTCCTACGGGCTGCAGCTCGAGCAGCTGATCGGTGCGGTCGGCGATTCCAACAGTCTTGTCGCCGCCGGCAACATCGAAGGGTCCGAGGGCAAATACGCCGTCAAGGTGCCGTCGCTGATCGAGACGCCGGAGGACGTGGCGGCGCTTCCGGTCGTCGCCGGCCCCAATGCCGTGGTACAGGCCAAGGATATCGCCACCGTCCGCTCCACCTTCAAGGACGCTGAGACGGTAACCCGTCTCGACGGCAAGCCGGCGATCGCCATCGAGGTGAAGAAGCGCATCGGCTCCAACCTGATCGACACGATCGCCCAGGTGAGGACCGTGTCCGATGCCTTCATAAAGACCATGCCGGAAGGCATGCACGTCACCTACACGCAGGACAAATCGGTCTTCGTCAACCAGTTGCTCGGCGATCTGCAGAACCACGTCATGATCGCCGTGATCCTGGTGTTCATCGTCATTCTCTATGCACTGTCGGGCCGTGCCTCGCTGCTGATCGGACTGGCCATTCCATCGTCCTTCCTGATCGGCATCCTGCTGTTGGCCATGATGGGCTACACGATCAACATGATCGTGCTGTTCAGCCTCATCCTGGCGGTCGGCATGCTCGTCGACGACGCCATCATCGTCACCGAATTCGCCGAGCGGCGGATGAGCGAAGGCATGCCGAAGGCAGAGGCCTTCGCGCTTGCCGCCAAGCGCATGGCCGGTCCGGTCATCGCCGCGACGATGACGCGCATCGCCGCCTTTTCGCCGCTGTTGTTCTGGCCAGGCATCATCGGCGATTTCATGAAATACATGCCGATCACGCTGATCGTCACGCTCTCGGCCTCGATGCTCTATGCGCTGGTCTTTGCGCCGGCGCTGGGCGCCTTGTTCGCCAAGGCGCCGCCGCATCACGAGAATGACAATCGCGACGGCTGGTACATGGCTGTGGTCAAGCAGGCGGTGCGCTTTCCCATCACCGTGCTTCTACTCACCGTCGGCCTTTTGTTCGGTGTCGGTTTTGCCTATTCGAAATATGGCGCCGGCGTCGAGTTCTTCCCGAATGTCGAGCCTGACTACGGCCTGCTCTATGTGCACGCCCGCGGCAACCTTTCGCTCGCAGAAATGGATGCCGCCACAACGACCGCGGAAAACCGGCTTCTCGGCTGGCCGGGCGTGAAATCGGTCTATACCCGTGTCGGCAAGACGCAAGGCGGCGGCCAGGATATTCCGGAAGACGTGGTCGGCGTGATCCAGTACGAGTTCGTCGACTGGCGCGAGCGCAAATCGGCGAACGCGATCCTGGACGAATTGCGCGGCGTCATGGCCGGCATTCCCGGCGTCGACGTCGAGGTTCGCGTGCCCGAGGCCGGCCCGCCCACCGGCAAGCCGATCCAGATCAGGCTTTCGGCCGTCGACCCGGAAGGCCTCGACGACAATGCGCGCGCCGTCGCCGCGCGCATTGCCAAGGTGCCCGGCGTCATCGATATTTCCGACGGCCTGCCGCCGCCCGGCGTCGACTGGGCGCTCGACGTCGATCGCGCCAAAGCGGCACAATACGGCATCAGCCCGACCTCGGTCGGAACGGTGGTGCAACTGGTGACGAACGGGCTGAAGCTCAGTGAATACCGGCCAGCCGGTGCTGACGACGCCGTCGACATCAGGCTGCGTCTGCCCGAGGACCGGCGCACGCTGTCGACACTCGATGACCTCAGGGTGCAGACTTCGCAAGGGTCGGTGCCGATCTCGAATTTCGTCGTGCGCAAGCCCGAGCCGACCGTTGGTATCCTCAACCGCATCGACGGCGCGCGCACGGTGGTCGTCCAGGCCAATGTCGCCGCCGGCGAGCAGGTCGCTTTTGTCCAGCAGCAGGTCAGCCAGGCGGTCGCCGATATGGAGCTCGGCAGCGGCATACGCTGGAAGCTCGCCGGCTCGAACGAGGACAGCGCCGAGGCCAGCGCCTTCCTTAGCAAGGCCTTCGGTGCGGCGATCTTCCTGATCTTCCTGGTGCTTCTGATGCAGTTCAACAAGTTCACCAGCGTCTGGCTGGTGCTGTCCTGCGTGGTCATGGCGACGGTCGGCGTGTTCCTGGGATTGCTGTTGACTGGAGAGGCGTTCGGCATCGTCATGTCGGGCATCGGCGTCATCGCGCTGGCCGGTGTGGTGGTGAACAACAACATCGTGCTGATCGACACCTATGACCGGCTGCGCGAAGAAGGCTGGGACAAGATGGACGCGGTGCTGCAGACCTGCCGCGAACGCGCCCGCCCGGTCGTGCTGACGGCGGTGTCGGCGATTCTCGGCGTGCTGCCGATCGCTTTCGGCCTCGGTCTCGAAATCTTCCATCACGAGACGACGATCAACGCGCCGTCGACGCAATGGTGGATTTCACTGTCGTCGGCGATCGTCTTCGGCCTGTCCTTCGCCACCTTGCTGACGCTGGTGGTGACACCGTCGATGCTGATGGTGTTCACGCGTAGTAAGAACAGCCGCTTCTATGCATTCTTCCGTCGGGTGTTCCGGCGCGGCAAGACAGTCGGTGCGACTGTCGAGACCTCCGCAAGACCGGGCTCGCTTGACGAGCCGGCGTTCGCCTTCCCGAAGGCCGCCGAATAGGCCAACTTTGCTTGCAGTGCCGCGCGTATTTTGGTCGCGCAAAGAAAAGGCCGCCGGGAACAACCCAGCGGCCTTTTGCATTGTCCTGTCATGCGACACCTCAAAGCGGGGAGTTTCTCATGACGCTCAGCACCATTCTCGTCATCATTCTGATCCTCATTCTGATCGGCGCGGTGCCGGCATGGCCTCATTCGCGTTCCTGGGGTTATGGTCCCTCCGGCATTGTTGGCGTCATCCTGATCGTACTGCTGGTGTTGCTGCTGATGGGCAGGATTTGACCCGGAGATTGGTGTGCACGAATGCTACAGCGCTGCGCGTCCTTTTGGACTCACAGCGCTGTAGCATTTGATTTTGCGCATGGTCCTTTCCGAGCCTTCGGTTCGGATCCATGCGGTGGGTAATGGCCGCTTTCCGTTTCAGGCAGCTTTCGAAACGCCATCAATCGTGGCGACACCGATATCATCGAGAGCTGCTGCCACCGCCTTGTCCAGCGGCGTATGCGGGATCGTGCCGATGATGCCTTCCAGCCTTGCCGAGACCAACTGGTGTGGCTCGAAGCGGAGATAGGACATCGAGACGAGTTCGCGCCACATCGCCACGAACGGACTGCCGGCGCGCAGCACCCACCACGGCATCGAGGTCAGTTTCAGCGTGCGCCCGAGCGCCTTCTCCGCGGCCGCCTTGATCTCCAGATCGGTAACGGCGTGGCCGGGAAAGTTCAGCGCCTCGTAGGCGCCGAGCTTGGCGAGATTCTCAGTCAGTCCGACGAAAGCCTTGGCCATATCAGGCAGATAGGCCCATTCATGCACGAGATCGGCCGGCCCGGGGGCGGTATAGACGCCCTTGTCTATCTTGGCGGCCACGATCAGATCGAACCACGATCCGGTGCCGGTGCCGCCGAAGAAATCGCCGGCCCGCAGCAGAATGGTGCGCACTCGGCCTGCTTCGGCCTCGCGGCGAAAGAGGTCTTCCATGGCGACGCGGATGCGGCCCTTTTCCGTCGTCGGGTGGAATGGTGTGTCTTCGGTGATGACCGCCGGCATCGGCGAGCCGTAATTGTAAACGCTGCCGGGAGCGAGGTGCAATGCGTGGTTCGCCCGGCACGCGGCCATGACGTTCTCGGCCATCGGCAGGCACTTGCCCCAGTCGGTGTAGAGCGGGTTGAGGCCGTTGAAGATGATGTCGACGCCTTCGGTGGCGCGGATAAGCGCTTCGCGATCGAGCCCGTCGCCGGCGACGGCTGTGGCGCCGGTGAGTTCTACCGGTATCTTGCCGCTGCGGGTGATGGCGCGGACATCATAGCCGGCGTCGATGAAGGCCTTGGCAACCACGCGGCCGAGCCGGCCATTGGCACCCAGAATTGCGATCTTGGTCATGTTTCGTCTCCGTGTTTGGGTTACCGTCACAATATGATCCGCCCGCAAACGAATGGAAATTGACTGAATTTGGCGATGTGATATTCAGTTTTGAATGGAAATCGACTGGAATCTGATCAAGAGTTTCGTCACCGTGGCGGAAACCGGCAGCCTGTCCGCTGCCGCGGGCAAGCTGGCTGCAAGCCAGCCGACGCTCGGCCGCCATATCGCCAAGCTGGAGCAGGCGCTCGGCGTCACCCTGTTCCGGCGCGGGCGGCGCGGCTATGCGCTGACGGAAGCCGGCAGCACGCTCTACGAACGCGGGCGGGCGGTGAGCGAGCAGGCAAGCGCCTTTTCGCTATTGGCGCTGGGATCGGTCGAGGCGATCGAGGGCACGGTGCGCATTGCCGCCAGCGAGGTGGTGGCTGCCTATGTCCTGCCCGAGATGACGGCGCGGCTGGCCGCTGAGGAACCCGGCATCGAGGTCGAGATCGTCGCGTCGAATCAGGTCGAGAACCTTTTGCGCCGTGATGCCGACATCGCCATCCGCATGGTCAAGCCGGCGCAGAACGAATTGGTGGCGCGCAAGGTGACCGACATTCCGCTCCGCGCCTGCGCGGCAAAATCCTATCTCGACCGGCGTGGCCGTCCGCGCGAGCCCGGCGATCTTGCCGGCCACGACCTGATCGGCTTCGACCGCAGCGATGAGATCATTCGCGGCTTTGCCCAGTTCGGCGTCCCGCTCACCCGCGATGCCTTCCGCTTCAGGACCGACAACCAAATCGTGCTTTGGGAGGCGGTGCGGGCGGGAAACGGCATCGGCTTCGGCCAGGAGCCGCTGGCCGATCGCGATCCGCTGGTGGAGACAGTGCTGCCGGGCCTCGCGCTGCCGACGCTGCCGGTATGGCTGGCCATGCACCGCGACGTGCGCACCAGCGTGCGCATCCGCCGTGTCGCGGATTTCCTCTATGAGGAGTTGAAGCGCTATTCGGCCGGTGCTGCGTCGGGCGCGAATTCGGCGCGGTGAGCGAGCCCGGCCATCAAAAATACGACGACCAGCAGCCCCGACAAAGCGACGAAGATCGGACTGAAGCTCAAGTGCTCGGCGATGAAGCCGATCGCCGACGGCGCCACCAGAATGCCGGAATAGCCCATCGTGGTGACGACGCTCATACCGGTGCCGGACGACATGCCTTCCTGGTTGCCGCCGGCCGAAAACAGGATCGGCACCATATTGGCGATGCCGAAGCCGCAAAGGGCAAAGGCTGAGATGGCGAGCCAGGGCGAAGGCGCTAGCCCCGCCACCAGCATGCCGGCGGCGGCGACAAGGGCCGAGACGCGCAGCGTCGTTACGGCACCGAAACGGTTGCGGACCCCGTCACCAACGAAGCGCATGACGGCCATGACGCCGGAAAAAGCGGCGTATGCCAAACCAGCTACGGCGAGGTCGGTGCCGAGTTCCTGTTGCAGGTAAAGCGCCGCCCAGTCGAGCACCGCACCCTCGGAGATCATCGTCATCAGCGCCATCAGCCCGACGAGATAGACCAGCGGATTTCCAGGCAGCGCGAATTTGCGATGTCCGGTAATCCCCGATGATCCTTGGGGCGGCTTGCCCTCGGCGATCAGGTAGCGAACTGCCACAGCGATCACGGCAAAGGCAAGAGCCGTCACCACCGCTGCATGGGCGAGATGGCCGTAATTCTGGATGGCGAAGCCGCCGAGAGCGCCACCGGCGAAACCGCCAAGGCTCCAGAAGCCGTGCGAGGACGACATGATGGCGCGGGACAACCGCCGCTCCACCGTGACCGCATTGGCGTTCATGGCGACATCCATGCCGCCGATCGAAGCGCCGAAGATGAACATGGCGATGGCCGCCAGCGGCACGTTGGGGGCAAGCGCCACAACCAGCAGGCCGAAACTGCCGATGAGACCGAACCAGCGCAGCACGCTGCGCGAACCATGCCTGGAGATCAGGTGGCCGCACCAGGTCATGGCCGTGACCGCGCCGGCGCCGAACAGCAGGATCAGCAGGCCGAGCGTAAACTTGCTGATATCCAGCCGGGTCAGGACCACCGGGATCTGCGGCGCCCAGGCGCCGGTCAGAAAACCATTGGCCAGGAAGATGGCCGCCACGGCCCATCGTCCGCGAATGGCGGTCTGCATGATTTTTAGCGTGTCCATCGTGTAGGAGTCCGGTGCGAAAATAGCTTCGCGCGGCAAATTAGATCGATTCAATCTTCAGTCAAGCGCTCGCTCTTGGAAGTGCTTGGGCCAAGCGGCTCGCTTGAATCCGAGGTTGATGAGAGCCGATCGGGACAGGGTTTTTTGTTCGACCATGATCTTGTCCGAAAACCGGATTCCACTTTTCGGGATCGTGGTCTTAATGATCCCTGGGGCGTCTTGCCTCGAACTCCGCCTTCTTGGCATCGGAGGCCTCGGTCTGGTTGAGCGCCTGCCATTCGGCATAAGGCATGCCATAGATGATCTCGCGCGACTGGTCCTTGCTGAGATCGACGCCCTCGGCCTCCGCGGCGTCGCGATACCAGTTGGAGAGGCAGTTGCGGCAGAAGCCGGCGAGGTTCATCAGGTCGATGTTCTGCACGTCCGTGCGTTCGCGCAGATGCGCAACCAGCCGGCGGAAGGCGGCGGCTTCGAAATCGCGTTTTTGCTCGTCGCTGAGTTCGGTCATCGAAACCTCCTTACAACGGCCCGGTGCGCGAGCCGAATCGTTTGACCTGATGTATATCGGGACGGTGGTTGATCGCGTCAACGACCGGCGCCAGCCGTTCGGCCCAGGCGACCGCATCCTGCCGATCGGCGATCAGGTCCTGACGGATTTCGATCAGCGCATGGGCAAAGCCGTTGACGATGGCATGCCTGAACATGGTGTCGCCGCGCAATGCGCCGTCATAGGGCTCGTTGTCGCCAACGATAAGGCTTTTGTCCTCGGCGATCATGTCGATCAGCGGTCGCGCCACCCGGTCGTCGCGATCCCACAAGACACCAACATGCCAAGGGCGCACGAATCCCTGCATGCAAGGGGTGAAGGAATGTATCGACAGGATGAAGGGGGCGCTTGCGGAAGCCTGCGCCACCGAGGCGATCATGGCGCCGACGGCATCGTGATAGGGCCGATAGAAGCGGTCAAGCCGCCTTTCACGTTCTTTCAAGGCAAGTGGATAATTTCCCGAAATGACGGTACCGTCATAGAGCTGGCGGATCAGCGTCGGATCGTCTTCGCCGCGATTGGGATCGATCAGAAGCCGCGAAAAATTGGCGAGTACTGCCGGCACGCCGAGCAAAGCAGCCAATTCGCGCGTCGCCGTCTCGACACCGATGTCGTAGGCGATATGGCGGTCGAATTCCGCCGCCGGCAAGCCGAGGCTGCCATACTCTTCCGGCAGGTCGCGACGGGCGTGATCGGCCAAAAGCACCATGCCTCGCTTGCGGTCGCCTTCGACGACGTCGAAAGGCGCGAAAACTGTGGATCGGGTCATCGGCGGGAAATGGTCTGTTCGCTGGCTTCCAGGGAGGATGGTATCGTCTTTCCACGAAGGGGACGATTACGCAATGCCGTCGTTTGGCCACGGTTTCTGCGGAAATCTGGCAGAAGGCGACAGACCGTGCGCCGAAGCCTTTCTAAATCGATTGGAATTGGGCAAAAGGGCGCGTTGACATGCGCCCGGACTTTTCCGAAAAGGGGCATTGAGAGATGCAAATGTGGTTCTTGAGGGATTTCAGGATGGGTTCCGCCGGCAGGCCGCGCGTGCGCTATGCCTTCGCCATGCCGCTCTTGACCCTTGCTGTGGGCCTCGCCGCGATGCTTGCTGCCTCGCCGGCGCGCGCCGATTTCCGTGTCTGCAACGCCACGCAGAACCTGGTGGGCGTCGGCATCGGCTATCGCGCCAAGGCAGGCTGGATCACCGAAGGCTGGTGGCACATCGAAGGATCGAGCTGCAAGACGTTGATCGAAGGGCCGCTGTCATCAAGATTTTACTATCTTTATGCAGAAGACGCCGAGCGCGGCGGGCGCTGGGATGGCCCGATCAACATGTGCGTGGCTGAAAAAGAGTTCAAGATCGCCGGCGTTAGCGATTGCGTCGCCCGGGGCTTCCAGCGCGCCGGATTCCAGGAATATGACACGGGCGAGCAGGCAAGCTGGATGGTCCAGCTGACCGATGACCCCGCAACGGGGGGCGTTCCAGCCGCCCCGGGAACAAACAGTCAATGAGACGCAGCCGCAAGGTCAAGATACTCGCCACCATCGGGCCGGCCTCCTCCTCCGAGGACATGCTGAAGAAGCTCTTCGAAGCCGGCGCCGACGTGTTTCGCATCAATATGAGCCACACCGATCATGAATTGATGCACACACTTGTTGGTCGCATCCGCGCTGTCGAGAAAGCAGTCGGCCGGCCGATCGGTATTCTCGCCGACTTGCAGGGGCCTAAGCTGCGCGTTGGCAAATTCGCCAGCGGCAAGGAGGCGCTGACACTCGGCCAGACTTTCACGCTCGACGACAATCCCGAGCCCGGCAATTCGACCAGGGTCTATTTGCCCCACCCCGAAATCCTGAGATCGGTCGAGGCCGGTGACCGCCTTTTGATCGACGACGGCAAGCTCGAGCTGAAGGCGGTGAAGAGCGACGGCAAGGCGATCGTCTGCACCGTCGTCGCCGGCACCAGCATCTCCGACAAGAAGGGCGTCAGCCTGCCCGACACCGACCTGCCGGTCGGCGCGCTGACCGAAAAGGACCGCAGGGATCTCGATGCGGTGCTGGCCACCGGCGTCGACTGGGTGGCGCTCTCGTTTGTCCAGCGGCCGGAGGATCTGGCGGAAGCGCGCAAGATCGCGCGCGGCCGGGCGCTCATCATGGCCAAGATCGAAAAGCCGCAGGCCGTCGCCCGGCTGGCCGAGATCATCGAACTTTCGGACGCACTGATGGTTGCCCGCGGCGATCTCGGCGTCGAAATGCCGCTCGAAGCCGTGCCCGGTATCCAGAAGCAGATCACCCGCGCCGCGCGCCGCGCCGGCAAGCCGGTGGTGATCGCCACGCAGATGCTGGAATCGATGATCACCGCGCCGGTGCCGACCCGCGCCGAGGTGTCGGACGTTTCGATCGCCGTGTTCGAAGGCGCCGACGCCATCATGCTCTCGGCGGAGTCCGCGGCCGGCGCCTACCCGGTCGAGGCGGTGGCGATGATGAACCGCATCGCCAGCAAGGTCGAAACCGACCCGACCTACGCCGGCATCATCAACGCGCAGCGTTCGGAGCCGGAAGCGACCGGCGCCGACGCCATCTCGCTTGCCGCCCGCGAAATTGCCGAGACGCTGAAACTGTCGGCGATCATCAGCTATACGGCGTCCGGCACGACCGGCCTGCGCGCCGCGCGCGAGCGGCCGCAGGTTCCGATCGTCGCACTGTCGCCGATCGTCAACACGGCGCGGCGGCTGTCGCTTTTGTGGGGCACGCATTGCGTCGTCTCGCCCGACGCCATCGACCTCGACGACATGGTCGACCGCGCCTGCCGCATCGCTTTGGACGAGGGGTTCGGCAAGCCGGGCGACCGGGTCATCATCACCGCCGGCGTGCCGCTGAGGACGCCGGGCTCCACCAACATGCTGCGCATCGCCTATGTCGGGTCGGAGGTGCAGGCCCGCCGCTAGGCCGCTGACACTGGGCGGATTCGCGGCAGCGAGAGGTCCTGTTCTCCGTGTCGCGACCATTGGAGCCACATGAGCAAAGACCATGCGGGCGTCTGGGCCCGCACGACGAGGGTCATCGAAGTCCAGCCCGAAGACCCCCTACGCGGCCTTCACGGATCCGACCGCGCTCGTCGCCTGGCTGCCGCCGGCAGAGATGACGGGCGTCATCCACGAATTTTGACGCGCTTCGGCGAGGACTCTAAATCGGCGCGAGTTCGGCTTCCGGCGCTTTGATGTCGGCGCATTTGCCGGCGCCGTTAGTGTCGTTGGCGACCCTGACCTCCACGGCCTTCGCCATTGCCTGAAGGTCCACCTCCTTGCCGGCGACCTTTTCGATCGCGCCGACGACGAGATCGGGCGCGATCCAGTCCGGCTTGTGGCCGAGATTGTGGACCCAGACCAGCTCGGCGCCGGCAATGTCGCGGACGAGGCCGACCGAATGGATCGTTGCATAGACCACCTTGTCGCGGTCGCCCGAGATGACCACAGTCGGCGCCTTGATATCGCGGTAGTGCGGCGCGGCATCGAGCGTGTAGCGATAGAGCCCGGCGACATCGGTGGCGTTGGCACGAAAGGCGTTCGGCCGAAGCACCAGCGGGATCGAGACCTCGGCGACATAGCCGTCCGGCACCTTGTTGGGGGCAAAGACGCAGGCGGTGGCGGTATTCATCTGCAGCGCTCCCGACGGATAGGCCAGCGTTTCGGAAAACAGCCGGCCGACGATCGGAATGGTCGTCAAATTGTAGTACCAGGCGGTCGCGCCGCCCGGCCAGGGATGGGTGGCGGGCGCCACGAACACTAGGCCGAGCGTCTTGTCGGGATGCTCGCGGCCGAAGGCGGTGGTCACCGAGCCGCCGAAGGAATGGCCGGCGATAATGGCTTTCCCGATGCCGAGATGGTCCATCAGAGCTGCGATGGTGCTGGCCTGTGCCGATGGGGTCTCGTTGTTTCCGGGGCCGCGCCCCGACCAGCCTGCACCCGGGCGGTCCAAGAACAGCATCTCGGCACGGCCTTCCAGCAAGGGCCTCAGCGGCAGCATCTGATCTCTGAGATTGGCGCTGGCGCCGTGGATGAAGACGATCGGCGGCAGTTCGGCGTTTTTCCGCGCCGGAACGTGAACGTAGTGGATGCGGGCACCGTTTATATCCGCGAAGTCGCCGATCGGCGGATTGCGGCGCTCGATCAGCCATGAACCGGCGAGGGTGACACCTGCAAGGGTGAACACAAGCGCCATGAGGAAGACGAGCGCGGCGAAGATCAGGTTCATGGGGAGAGATACGGACCGGAGCGAAATTAGTTCACAGTCTAGCTAAAGCGACTTTCACTCAAGTGGAATTGTCCGCCAACCGGGAAATCAAATTCCTTCGCCGGCAAGTTCTTCCGAAAGCGTGCCGACTTGATCCTGGGCGCTGCGCATCATCGGATAGATGCCGAGCACGCGCTGCCAGGCTTCCAGCGCCGACTGCTTGTGGCCGGTTACGGCCATGATCTGCGCCAGGCCGGACAGTGCGCCAAAATGGCGCGGCTCGAGCTGCAACGTGCGGTCGATGTCAGACATCGATTTTCCAAAGTTATTCATCATGAAATGTACGGTGGCGCGCCGGTTCCAGCCCTCCGCATAGGCCGGTTGCAAGGTCACCACTTGATCGAGAAAATCGAGTGCCACGTCGAATTTCTTGTCTTCGATCGCCTTTTGCGACCATTGCATCATCAGGTCGATCGAGGCGCTGCCGGATTGCGACCACTCGTGCGAGATGCGCGCGGCGATGCGCTCAGCGGCCTTTTCATTGCGCTGGCGCTTCAGGTCGACGAACAG
The DNA here is from genome assembly GCF_055811515.1 of Mesorhizobium sp. WSM4841. Classification (NCBI taxonomy): domain Bacteria; kingdom Pseudomonadati; phylum Pseudomonadota; class Alphaproteobacteria; order Hyphomicrobiales; family Phyllobacteriaceae; genus Mesorhizobium; species Mesorhizobium sp. WSM4841. The sequence goes on along the minus strand of NZ_JBVVQC010000009.1, from coordinate 153,368 downwards.
CTGGTCGAGCCTTGCCTCCCTAGTCGTGGCAACCGGAGGGGCGACCGCATCGTCCGCTTGGGTTGGAAGCGAGGCGGAACCGAAAAGAAAAAGCGCCGCGAAGAATGCAAAAAGAATCCGCATGGCCGAGAATCTAACCCCGGACAGCAGATCGTCAAACTGAATTTAGCGTGAAAGGGCCGGCAGGCCGGTATTAGAGCGCCACGCGTCCTTTTGGACGCGTAAAGGACGCTCTAACATTCTGAATTCCTCGCATCGTACTTTCCGAAAATCGATTCCGATTTTGGGTCGATGCGGTACATCATGCAGGCGCGGAGGCAGGCGCCTCCACGCGAAAGACTCAACCCTGACGCGCCTTGTAGCGCGGAGCGGTCTTGTTGATGATGTACACGCGGCCCTTGCGGCGAACCAGCTGGTTGTCGCGGTGACGCGCCTTGAGCGCCTTGAGCGAATTCTTGATCTTCATGGTCTTGCCCGTCGGTCTGGGCCCGCTTGGGCCGAATTATTAAGGCGCGCTCGGAAAGCGCGCCTCTCAACTTGTGCGTGGCTCATAAACGAGGAGCCTTGTCCGTGTCAACCGCAAGCGTGCTTCATAGATGAAGCCAGCGTGGCCGAGTTTGGTTTCCTGCTCGACCGACGGCGTTAGAGCGGTGCCGTCCTATAGCCTCAACGGTGACGGCTCATTCGCGTAAAATGGCCCATCTTGCGGCCGGGGCGCGCTTCGGCCTTGCCGTAGAGATGCAGCATCAGATCGGGCTCGGCGAGCAGGGCTGGAACACGCAGGATATCGTCGCCGATCAGGTTTTCCATGACACAGTCGAAATGGCGGCCGGGATTTCCCAAGGGCAGGCCGGCGACGGCGCGAATGTGCTGCTCGAACTGCGAGACGATGCAGGCGGCCTCAGTCCAGTGGCCGGAATTGTGGACGCGCGGCGCGATCTCATTGGCCAGCAGCGCGCCGTCGGCAAGGACAAAGAACTCGATACCGATGACGCCGACATAATCGAGCGCCGCAAGTGTCTTTGCCGCCGCCGCCTGCGCTGCAGCGGCGGTTTCGGACTCTATCCTGGCCGGCAGGGTCGAGCTGTGCAGGATGCCGTTGCGGTGGACGTTTTCTGCCGGATCGTAGGCGGCGAGCGAACCGTCCATGCCGCGCGCCGCGATCACCGAAATCTCGCGTTCGAAGGCGACGAAGGATTCGAGGATCAGCGGCACGTTGCCCATCGCCTCGCAGGTGCCGGCAAAGCCGCCTGTTTCCATGTTGCGGAAGACGCGCTGACCCTTGCCGTCATAGCCCATGCGCCGCGTCTTCAATATGCCGCTGCCGTCGAACTTTTTCAGCGCCGCCGTCAATTCGTCGTCATTGTCGACGGGACAAAAATCCGCAGTGGGAACGCCGATGCCGTTGAGGAATTTCTTCTCCGCCACCCGGTCCTGCGCCACTTCCAGCGCGCGCGCCGGCGGATAGACCGGGACCGTGACGGCAAGCGCGCTGGCAGCCATGACCGGCACGTTCTCGAACTCGTAGGTGACGACGGCGCTGACTGCAGCCAGTTCGGCGAGCGCAGCCGTGTCGTCGTAGGCGGCGGTGATCTGCCGGTTTGCGACCTGTGCCGCCGGGCAATCCGGCTGCGGTTCCAGCACGACTATGCGGTAGCCGAGGCGGGCCGCGGCCATGGCCAGCATGCGGCCGAGCTGGCCGCCGCCGACGATGCCGATGGTCGATCCCGCGGGCAGGCTCATGGCGTGTCCGTGGGCTCGGCAGCGACCCTGGCGGTCTGGGCGGCGCGCCAGGCATCGAGCCGGGCAGCGAGCTTTTCGTCGGTCAGCGCCAACACCGCCGCGGCCAGAAGGGCGGCATTGGTGGCGCCCGCCTTGCCGATGGCCAGCGTGCCGACCGGAATACCGGCCGGCATCTGCACGATGGAGAGCAGCGAGTCCTGTCCGGAAAGCGCCTTCGATTCTACCGGCACGCCAAAAACCGGGAGCGGCGTCATCGCCGCCGTCATGCCGGGCAGGTGCGCCGCACCGCCGGCGCCGGCGATGATCACCCGAAAACCGGCGGCCTTGGCGCCCTTGGCAAAATCATAGAGCCGGTCGGGAGTGCGATGAGCCGAGACGATCAGCCGCTTGTGCGGAATGCCCAGTGCCTCCAGCGTTTCGGCGGCGTGGCGCATCGTCGCCCAGTCGGACTGGCTGCCCATGATGACGGCGACGTCGGCGCGGTGATCGTCCAAGCTTCTGCTCCCGGCGGCAAAGGCGCGCATTAGCGGAATTCGGGATCGACGGCAAGGATGTGGTGCCTCCGCGCAGCATTCGGGCGCGAGGCACCATCATTACCTAATCCGGCCAGCGCAAGGCGCCGGCGCTATCCTTGCGGGCGGACTTCATCGCATCCGCCGGACGCTCGGCCGCGCTCAACACGGCCCGCAGGCGTTCGGCGACGATCTCCGCCTCGCCAGGATGAAGATTGCACGGGTCGAGGAAGAAGTGACCGCGCTCGACCTCGTGGTTGCGGACGATAATAGGGGGCGAACCGGCCGCCAGCGCCGAGGCAAGGCCGGCGGCGGTGAACCTGCTTTCGGGCGTAACAAACACCTGCAGGCGGTCGAGCGGATTGCCGGTCGGATCGGGAATGATATGCGCAGCGATACCGGGCGGGCCCTGCAATGCGTCCTTCCACAGATGCAGAGCGGCTTCTTCCCGCTTGCGGATGCCGGCATGGTCGCGCCGCTCCCAGGCTTCCAGCGCGGCCATGGTTCCGGCGATGCTTTCCTTGCCGACCTTCATCGCCCGCGCAACGCCACGATTCTGCAGATAGGCGGCCCGCACCAGATCCTTGCGCCCCGTCACGATGCCGCTTGTCGGTCCGCTGAGGAATTTGTGCCCACTATAGACGACGATGTCGGCGCCGCGTGCGAGAAAGCCGCGCAGGTCGTATTCGGAGGCGGCGTCGACGATCACCGGGACACCCCTGGCGTGGCAGATTTCGCAGAATTCCTCGAGCGAGAGCATGCCGTATTGCACCGTATGATGCGCAACGACATAGAGGCCTGCCGCGGTGCGGTCGCGGATCGCCTCGCGCACATGATAATCCTGCGTCACGCTGACCGTACCGGCCGGTACGGTCCTGGCCCCGGCCAGCCGGATCGACTGGTCGATCGGCGCGCCGTAGTTGACGATATGGCCGAGTTGGACGATGACCTCCGACTTGAGGCCCTCGGTGTCGTCCGGCAGCCGCTCGATCGCCAGAAGGTTGGTGCCGGTCATTGTGCCGGCAATCGCCATGGTGATGCCGCTGGCGCAGCAAGCCGTGACGAAACCGGCCTCGCCTCCTGTGAGGCGCGCGACGACCGTGCTTGCGGCGCGTTGCAGGTCGTCCATCTCCACCCACTGCGAAGCGATTTCCGACATCGCGGCGATCGCTTCCGGGACGATGATCGAGGCGCCGAGCGCCGTCATCGTGCCGGAAACATTGATGATCGGGCGAAGACCGAGCCGTTCGCGGATTGTCGTGTTGGAGCCGTTTGCGGAATAGGTTTTCATCTCTAGAAATCCCATGGGTAAATGTCAGGCAGCGATCTCGACGACCGCCTCGATTTCGACCGTAATGTTTCCCGGCAAGGAACCGACACCGATCGCCGAGCGGGCGTGCCCGCCGATACTATCGAAGACTTCGGCGAAAAGATCGGAACAGCCATTCACCACCTGCGGATGGTCGCTGAAGGTCGGGATGGCGTTGACGAAGCCAAGCAGCTTGACGACGCGCACGATACGGCCGAGGTCGCCTGCCGCGGCGTGCATGACGGCGAGCAGGTTCAGGCCGGTGAGACGGGCATGCTTATAGGCCTCTTCAACCGTGACGTCCTCGCCCACCTTGCCGGTGCAAAGCGTGCCATCGGCGCGCAGCGGCCCTTGGCCGGAGAGGAAGATCAGCCGCCCGCTTTCGGCGTGGGTGACGAAATTGGCGATCGGCGTCGGCGGCTCCGGCAGCGTCAGGCCCAATTCGGCGAGCCGGATGTAAGGCGTCATGAAAAGGCTCCTTGCGACAGCTTTCGCCGCCCGGTGTCAGAAATGCGAGGCACGAAACCGCGCCAGGAAGCTGCGAAGACGCTCATTGTCGATCTCGGTGCCCAGAATGTCGGCAGGCGGGCCCGCGGCGCTGACACCGCCGTCCGCCATGAAGACGATGCGGCTCGACGCGTCGCGCGCAAAGGCCATCTCGTGCGTGACCATCACCATCGTCATGCCGTCCTCGGCCAGGCTGCGCACGACCTCGAGCACCTCGCCGACGAGTTCCGGGTCGAGCGCGGAGGTTATCTCGTCGAGCAGCAGGATTTTCGGCTCCATCGCCACCGCCCGGGCGATGCCGACGCGCTGCTGCTGGCCACCGGAAAGCTCGGCGGGCAGGCTGTCGGCCTTGTGGGCAAGTCCGACCCGGCCCAGCCAGTGCTCGGCAATGGCACGGGCTTCGGTGCTGCTCTTGCCACGCACCTTGCGCAGGCCAAGCATGATGTTGCCGGCCGCCGTCAGATGCGGAAACAGATTGAAACTCTGGAACACCATTCCGGTTTCGGCGCGCATCTTCGCCAGGTCGCGCTCGCTGCGGCGCTGGCGTGTTCCCGTGTCGCGGAAGCCGACCTCCTTGCCGTCGATGCGGATGGAGCCGCTGTCGTAGCTCTCCAGGAAGTTGACGCAGCGCAGCAGCGTGGTCTTGCCGCTGCCGGAAGGTCCGATGACAGTCACCACTTCACCGCGTGTCACCTGCAGGCTGACGGAGCGCAGGACCTCGACGGATCCAAAGGATTTGGAAACGTCGGAGATGTCGAGAAGCGCCGGATTGGCGGGCGGGGAGATGGACATCTTGCTATTCCCGGATGAAGGAGAAACGCCGCTCCAACCGTCGGCTGGCCAGGGAGAGGGCGTAATTGACGACGAAGTAGATGACCGCACCGAGGATGTAGAGCGGCATCGCTTCGTAGGTGCGGCCGATGACCTGGTTGATGGCGTGCATCAGGTCGGTGATGCCGAGCAGCGAGACCAGCGCGCTGCCCTTCACCGCATCGGTGACGCCATTGATCCAAGGCGGCAGGAAGCGCCTGAACGCTTGCGGGAAGATGACGTAGGCCAGTCGCTGGCGAAAGGTCAGCCCGATCGCCATCGCCGCTTCGGACTGCCCCTTCGGTATGGAACCGACTGCACCGCGCAGATACTCGATGACCTGTGCCGTCTTGAACAGGGTGAGCGCCAGCACGGCTGCCCAGAAGGATTCCAGATGGATGCCGACGGCAGGCAGGCCGTAATAGACGAAGAAGATGAGCACCAGGATCGGAATGCCGCGAATGGTGTCGCTGAAAATGCGCACTGGCCAGCGCAGCGGAGCCGGGCCATAGACAAGGCCGACGCCCATCATCACACCGGCGATGAGCGACAATACCACGACCAGCAGCGACACCCACAGTGTCACGGCAAAACCTTGGGCCAGGAAGGGCAAGGCATAGGCGATCTGGCCAAGCATCCTAGTGCGCCGCGCTGAACCGGCGCTCGACAAGCCGAAGCGCATAAAGAAGCGCGTAGCCCGTCAAGAGGTACATCGCCGTCACCAAAAGGTAAACCTCGACGATCCGGAAGGTGTTGAAGTTGATCCACTGGGCGCCGTAGGTGAGCTCGGGCACCGAAATGACCGAAGCAACGGACGTGTCCTTGAAGAGCGATAGGAACGTGTTGGAAAGCGCGGGCAGCGTTATGCGCAGCATCGTCGGCAGGCGCACATGGAGCAGCCTTTGCCATGGCGTCAGGCCAATCGCCTTGCCGGCGTCGAGCTGCCCGCGCGGAACCGCTTCGAGCCCCGAGCGGAACACCTCGACGAGATACGCGCCGCTATAGAGCGACAGCGTGGCAATGAATGAGGTCTGCGCGCTGTAGGCGATGTCGACCACCGTCGGCAGGCCGTAGAAGACGAGATAGACAAGCAGGATCAGCGGTACGTTGCGGATGAATTCGACATAGGCGGCGATGGCGGTCCGGACCAGCCGCCCGGCCGATACGTACCAGACCGCCAGAAGCAGCCCGATGACGATGCCGATCGCGATGGAGATCACGGCCAGCTCGAGGCTGAGCAGCAGCCCGCCCCAGAGCTTGTCGAAATGCCGCCAGATCAGGTTGAAGTTTAGGGTATAGCCCATGTGTCCCTGTCATATCGAGGGCTGTCGACGAGAAGGAGGCGGAAGGGCGCGGCCCTTCCGCCGGCTTGCATCAGATGACCGGGAAGCCGGGATGGCGCGCCGGCGGCTCCTGTCCGAAATAGTCCTTGAATGCAGCGTCATAGAGCGCCGTCTCATGGCCGAACATGGCGGTGGTGAAGGTCGTGTTGACGAAGGTCAGCCAGTCGGGGTCGCCTTGCCGAAGTGCGGCGCCATAAAGCATCGAGAACCAGCTCTTGCCGGCATCGAAGTATTTGTCCGGATTACGTGAGGCGAGCCAGCGGACCGTGGACAGATCGACGGCGGCGGCGTCGACGCGCTTCGATTCCAGTGCCTGCAGCACGTTGGCCTGCGTGTCAATCTGCATCACCTGCGCCTCCGGCAGGACGATGTGCACATTTGCCTCGGCATCGACGTTTTGCAGGATGGAAATCCGTGTCGCCGAACCGCTGGCAGCCAGCTTGTCGAAGGTCTTGTTTTCGGCGTTCGGAAGGGTCAGCAAGGCGATGCCTTCGACGTAATAGGGCCGGGAGAAGTGGATCAGCTGCGAGCGCTGGGCGGTCATGGTCATGAACTGGATCGAGATGTCGACCTTGTTGGTGGTCACGTTCGGAATGCGCTGGGCCGGATCCTGCATGACGAATTCGACCTTGGTCGGATCGTCGAAAAGCCCCTTGGCAAGAATGTGCCCCATGGTGATGTCCATGCCAACCAGTTCGCCGGCATCGTTTTCGAAGTGCCATGGCGCGTTGGTGCTGCCGGTGCCGACGATCACTTTGCCGCGCTCGAGAATGGTGCGCAGCAGGCTGTCCGGTGCCGCTTGCGCCGCCGCCTTCTGAACATCGACCGTTGCTGCTGCGCCCACCGCTCCGGCCGTTGCAAGCCCGGCCATTCCCAGTTTCAGAAATTCACGTCTTTTGGATGTGTCGTTCACGGCGACCTCCTTTTCGTGTTGTTCCCCTTTGCCGATACATGCATCAGTGATCTGCTGGATTGTCTCTTACAAAAGACACATGTATCCTGTACAAGACAGATACTAACATCAGGAACAAGTAATGCAAGATGGCAATGCCTTGGCAGTTCGGCCGGACGCTGGTCCGGACGAAGACAGGATTTCGGGCTCTCGCGAGAAGGGTCTTAACCGGGTGCTCCATATCCTAGAGTTTCTTCACGCGAACCAGCGTGCGATCGGGATTGGTGATCTCGCCAAGGGAGTGAATGCGCCGCGCTCGACGATCTACACGCTCGTGCGCTCGCTCGTGGATGCGGGCCTGCTGGAAATGGCCGGCGACGGTAATCGGGTCTATTTCGGGAAGAAGCTTTATCTCTACGGAATGGACTATGTGCGCGGCAACGACCTGCTCAGGCGAGGGCGTCAGGAAGTTGACAACCTGTCGCGCGAGACAGGCGAGACCTCCGAATTGTGCATGTTGCAAAGCGGCCGCTACACGATTGTCCATTCCAGTCCAGGCACCAGGCCGTTCCGGATCAGTTCGGCCACAGGTCTGCAGATCCCGCTTCCCTGGACCGCTTCCGGGCGGTTGCTTCTCGCCGGTTTCGAAAGGGCGGTGATCGAAGACATGGTGTCCGAAGACGATCTCGTCCTGCCAGACGGCCGCAGATTGCTGCTGGACGACTTCATAGCCGATATCGCTACGGCTGGGGCTGCCGGCTACTGTGTAACCTCAGGTCTTGTCGACGCTTATACAAAGTGCCTTGCCGCGCCGGTCTTCTCAGCTGCCGGCAAGGTCGAGGCGACGATATGCCTGGTGGTTCCAATCGACACTTCCGAGGAGAAGACCGGCGATCTCATCGCCCTGCTGCGCGATCGCGCCGCGAGGCTTTCGATCACGGGATGAGCAGAATTTGTCGCGACCGCAAGTGGGATTCGCTCACGCGATGATGTCGGGGATGATCCGGTCTTCCAGCGCCATCAGCCGGTCTTTCAGGAAAAGTTTTTTCTTCTTCATGCGCTGGATCTGCAGAGGGTCGCAGTTCATGGCGATCATCGCGTTGATGGCCGCGTCGAAATCGGCGTGCTCCTGCTTCAGCCGAGAATATTCGAGGCGGATATCAGCCTGTTCCTGTTCGGACATTATCTACCGTCTGCACGTCTGCGGCGCCCAAAAATGGGCCTGATTGGGCGAGGCCGGAGGTATCTTGCACCGGCGCGCAGCCAATACCACATTTCGTATTGTCGTGGAATGCTACCACGCAGCATTCGACATCGATGCCCGATAGTGGCACACTGTCATTATGCCGTCACAGAAGCGAAATTGCGGTGGACGCGCCTTGACGGCTGCAATCGAGGAAACCATGAAAGGGAGAACCAATCATGTCTCTTGCATCCCATCTTGATGAGCTGCAGCGGAAACACGGCGACATCGAACGCGAAATCGATGATGCGATGAACCATCCATCGGTCGACGACCTCGAAATCGTGAATCTCAAGCGGCGCAAGCTGGCACTCAAGGACGAGATTGAAAAACTGAAGGCGAAACCGACCAAGCACTGACGCTCTTCTACAGCGCCGCGCGTCCTTTGGGCGCGCAAAGGACGCTGTAGTCCTTCTGATTTGGCGCATGATCCTTTCTGAAAATCGATTCCGATTTTCGGTCATGCGCAGGGATAGCTGCGCCGCTTTCGGCGCGACCTTTCCGGTGGCAGCCATGCCGCCGGAGCGTTCCCTTGTTTGCTCCGGCGACGTGGACAGGAAAGATGGCTTGCCAGCCGTCTTGCTGTTATCGATTCGGCAGGTCTGCCTGCCTGTCGCCATTGACAAGCCATCTTTGCTCCTCCACCTCATGCCCGGACCTTCTACAGCGCCGCGCGTCCTTTCGGACCCGCAAACGACGCTGTATTTTGATTTCTGCGCATGATTGTTTCCGGAAACCGATTCCGGAATTCGGAGCTAACAAAGGGCAGCCGGCCATGACCGGATATTTTTCCTCTCCCTTCCCGCGCCGCACGTCGGTCGGCGTCGATGTCGGCGGCGTGATGGTCGGCGGGGGTGCCCCTGTCGTCGTCCAGTCGATGACCAACACCGACACCGCCGATGTCGACCAGACAGTCGCTCAAGTTGCGGCGCTGCATCGCGCCGGCTCCGAGATCGTGCGCATCACCGTCGACCGCGACGAGAGTGCTGCCGCCGTGCCCGCCATCCGCGAGCGACTCGAACGGCTCGGCATCAACGTGCCGCTGGTCGGCGATTTCCACTATATCGGCCACAAGCTGCTTGCCGACCATCCGGCTTGCGCCGAGGCGCTGGCCAAATACCGCATCAATCCCGGCAATGTCGGCTTCAAGGACAAGAAGGACCGGCAGTTCGCGGCGATCGTCGAGATGGCGATCCGGTACGACAAGCCGGTGCGCATCGGCGTCAACTGGGGGTCGCTCGACCAGGAGCTTCTGACCCGGCTGATGGACGACAACCAGCGGCAGGGCTTTCCGCTGACCGCGCAGGAAGTGACGCGCGAGGCGATCGTGCAGTCGGCGATCCTATCGGCCGAAATGGCCGAGGAGATCGGCCTTGGCCGCGAGAAGATCATCCTGTCGGCCAAGGTCAGCGGCGTGCAGGATCTGATCGCGGTCTACACCGAGCTTGCCACCCGCTCCAACCACGCGCTGCATCTCGGCCTCACCGAGGCCGGCATGGGTTCGAAAGGCATCGTCGCCTCGTCCGCGGCGATGGGCATCCTGCTCCAGCAAGGCATTGGCGACACGATCCGCATCTCGCTGACACCGGAGCCGAACGGCGACCGCACGCGCGAGGTGCAGGTGTCGCAAGAACTCCTGCAGACCATGGGGTTCCGGCAGTTCGTGCCGATCGTCGCCGCCTGCCCCGGCTGTGGCCGCACGACCTCTACCGTGTTCCAGGAACTCGCCCAGAATATCCAGGCGGATCTGCGCAAGAACATGCCGGTGTGGCGTGAAAAATACCCCGGCGTCGAGAACCTCAAGGTCGCGGTGATGGGTTGCATCGTCAACGGTCCGGGTGAATCCAAGCATGCCGATATCGGCATTTCGCTGCCCGGCACCGGCGAGACGCCGACGGCGCCAGTGTTCGTCGACGGCAGCAAGGCGGCGACGCTGCGCGGCCCTTCGATTGCCGCCGACTTCGAAAAAATGGTCGCCGATTATATCGAGCAGCGGTTTGGGCAACCTGGCAAGGCTGCGGCGGAGTAGGTCGATGCGGCGCTTCCGCTGGGCGACGCCGATTTTGCTTGGTGGATTGGTTTTGCTTGGTGGGCTGGGCTGGGCGACAGCCGCCCACGCCGATCCGCCGCGCCCCGCCAAGCAGCGGCTGCTCGACCGTGTTTGCAACTTGATCGAGGCCCATGCGGATCAAAACGGCCTGCCCAAGGATTTCTTTGCCCGGCTGATCTGGAAGGAAAGCCGCTTCGATCCCAATGCGGTCAGTCCGGTCGGCGCCGAAGGCATAGCCCAGTTCATGCCGGGCACCGCCAAGATACGCGGTCTCGCCAACTCCTTCGATATCGAGCAGGCCATCCCCGCCTCGGCAAAATATCTCGCCGAAATGAAGACCGGCTTCGGCAATCTGGGCCTGGCCGCCGCCGCCTACAATGCCGGTGAAAGCCGGGTATCGCGCTGGCTGAGTTCCGGTGGCTTCCTGCCGATGGAGACCGAAGACTACGTTCTGGACATCATGGGCGAGCCGGCCGACAGGTTCACCGACACCGCCTATACCGGCACCATCCAGCCGCTCGACAAGAAAGCGAGCTTCGCGGTCGCCTGCCGCAAGCTGCCGGTCATCAAGTCCCAAACCGTGGCCATGGCGTCGATCAACATCAAGCCGTGGGGCGTGCAGGTGGCCGGCAATTTCCGCCGCGCCGCCGCGCTCAATCAATGGACTGGTGTGAAGCGCCGGTTTCCGGCTTTGCTTGGCGGGCATAATCCGGTGGTCAGCCGGGTGCGCTCGCCGATCGGCAGGCGCGGCATCTATGCGGTCCGGATCGGCGCCGACTCCAAAGCCAAGGCCGACAACATCTGCCAGAAACTGCAAAGCGTCGGCGGTGCATGCATTGTGGTGCGGAATCGGTAGGGTTACCGACTGATTGGCCGCCAAACCGCCGAAGCTGTGCTTTCATTTCACGAATTCTGCTGATCCATGGCTCGAGCGATAGGCCCACGATGATCGACCGTCTCTAGGCGATCCCGATCTCGTCCAGTTCTACGATATCGAGAACGAAGGCGGCGTGGACTTCTACTATTGCGTCGGCTTTGCCAGTATGCGGGCTGCGTTCTCGACCTCGGCTGCGGCACCGGACAATTGGCCGCCGCGCTCGCCGACCGGCGCAGGGTGACCGGCGCCGGCGATGCTCGATATCGCCCGCCGCAGAGCCGGCGGGCAGAGGGTCGACTGGGTCGAGGCCGATGCGCGAAACGTCCGGCTCGGACGACGCTTCGATCTGGTGCTTTTGACCGGGCGCGCCTTCCAGGTGTTCCTCACGCCAGAAGATCGACAGGCGGTGCTTCGCACGATCGCTGCTCATCTGGCTCCCGATGGGCGCTTCATCTTCGACACGCGAAAACCAGCCACGGAGGAATGGCTCGAGTGGACGCCGGAACGGTCGCAACGGGAACTGAGTCATCCCGGATTGGGCACGGTAAGAGCGTGGAACGATTTCCGCCACGATCCCGCTAGCGGTGTCGTCACTTACTCCACCCATTACGAAATTCCCGACAGCGGACGGGTGCTCAGCGCCGAATCGAAAATCGCCGTCCCGACAAAGGAAAGCCTTGCGCAGATGCTGGACCAGACCGGGCTGGTCGTCGAAGAATGGCTCGGCAGTTGGCGTGGCGAGCCATACGCTCCGACATCGCCCGAAATCATTCCGATCGGCCGGCTGCGCTAGCCCGGACGTTGCTCTTTGAGCGGTTCCTCATCTTTTGCCTTGACCGAATCAGCACGCGGACAATCTGAAGGCATAACCGGCCAATTGCGGCGCTGCGCTGGCGACGTGCCCACCGATGCAGTTCGTGAGCATCGCGCAGGTTTGGCTGTTCTGAACGCATCGCACCTCCTCGCCAGTATTTTTGGATGCTGAGGAGGAAATCATATTATTTAGTGCGTGCGCCGATAATCGGTGATAAATTCCGTTTACCTGTGACGAAATGGAATAGATGACATGGACCGGCAAGAAACGATGGGTGTGTTCCTGTCGGTTGTCGAGGAAGGCGACTTCTCGGCGGCGGCGCGCCGGCTGCGGATGACCCCCTCGGCCGTCAGCAAAATCGTAGGTCGCCTGGAATCCCGCCTTGGCGTGCGCTTGCTGCAGCGCTCGACGCGGCGCATCAGCTTGACGGCGGAAGGCAGCACCTATGCCGACAGCGCCCGCCGTATCCTGAGCGACATCAAAGAGGCTGAAATCGCGATTCAACCCGGCGCAGAACCGCGCGGCCGGCTGCGCGTCAGTCTTCCGAGCGCCTTCGGCCATCGTTTGATCGTGCCGTTGTTGCCGGCTTTCATCGATCGCTACCCGGCCATTGAGCTCGAGCTGATGTTTACAGATGCGATCATTGACCTGTTGGCTGAGGAGACGGATGTCGCCGTGCGTGTTGCCGCCCAGAGCGATTCCAGGCTGGTGATGCGGCGGCTGGCGCCCAATCACCGTGTCATTTGCGCGTCAGCTCGGTATCTCGAAAAACACGGCACACCGATGACGCCAGGCGACCTTCAACATCATACATGTCTCGGCATCACATCACGCGGCGGCCTCAACATCTGGGAATTCGACGGCCCGGACGGTCCGCAAAGCATGCGTATCCGCAGCCCGATAGAGGCCAACAGCACCGAAGCCCTGCGCCGGCTGGCGCTCGCCGGCGTCGGCATCATCCGCATGTCGGAGATATTGGTCGGGCCGGACATCAGGGCAGGCAGGCTGACCGCATTGCTCACCGGATACAATCATCATGACGGACCGCCAATCTGCGCTGTTTATCCGCCTGGTCGAATTCTGTCGCCGCGTGTGCGCGTGTTCGTGGATTTTCTGGCCGAACAGTTCACCAACCCCCCTTGGCTACATGGCGCGCCGTAAGACGCCGGGAGTACAGTTGGAACAGCGTCAGCTGTTGCGGGCCGCCACGAATTTCGCTGCCTGCTTCAGAACCACGGCGTCTTCGCCATAGGGATGAAGCAAGGCGTGGGCCTGGTCGACGAGGCCTTGAAGTTGGTCCCGCGCCCAGTTCGCGCCGTGCAGTGCCACCAGCGTCGCCTTGCCGGCGGCGGCATCCTTGCCGGTCGCCTTGCCCATCTGGTGCGCATCCGCCGTCAGATCGAGCAGGTCGTCGGCAAGTTGAAAAGCAAGCCCGATCGCCGAGCCGAATTCCGCCAGTCTTTCACGGTCGGCCGCTGGCGCGCCGGCAAGGATTGCGCCCGCCTCGCAGGCGAAGCGGATCAACGCACCGGTCTTCATCGCCTGAAGCCGGATGATGCCGGCTTCGTCCGGCCTGATACGCTCGGCTTCAAGATCGAGCATCTGGCCGCCGACCATGCCGCCGGCTCCGGCGGCGCGGGCCAGCGCCAGCACCAGCGCCGCCCGTCGCTCGGCCGGCAGCATCGTCGCTTCGTCGGCAATGATGTCGAAGGCGAGCGCCAGCAAGGCGTCGCCGGCGAGGATGGCGGTCGCCTCGTCGAAGGCCTTGTGCACGGTCGGCTGGCCGCGGCGCAAATCGTCGTCGTCCATGGCCGGCAGATCGTCATGGATCAGCGAATAGCAATGCACGCATTCGAGCGCGGCCGCCACGCGCAGCGCCGCCTCGCCGTCGGCGGAAAACAGCGCGGCGCTTTCCATGACCAGGAAAGGGCGCAGGCGCTTGCCGCCGTTCAGCACGCCGTGGCGCATCGCCTCCATCAGACGCTGCGGCCGCGCGATCTCGCCTGAAAGCGGGCGGTCGCCGAGCAGCTGCCTGAGCAGCGCCTCGATCGGCCCTGTGCGTGCGACAAGCGCTGCCTCGAACGGTATTTGATCGTCTTTCGTCATGCCGGGGACGGGGTAGCCGACACTCAGACGTTGCGCAAGAAGCCAAGCGCCATTATGCCGGGGCAGGGAGCAGCATGGATTGAGCGGCTTGGCGGAACCGATCGTCGATCACGAAACCGAAGGGCTGGACATGGTGAGGCCGAAACGCGGCAACCGCATCGGTCTCAAACGTTGGCCCCGGCACTGGGTCCGGCGCGGTATCACCGTCGCCGTCGTGCTGGCGCTGATGCCGGTGGTGTTGACCTTTCTCTATCTGCCGCCGTTCGTGCATCCGGTATCGACACTGATGCTGAAGGATCTGGCGACGTTTTCCGGCTATGACCGGCGCTGGGTCTCGATCGACGATGTGGCGCCGGCGCTTGCGAATTCGGTCATCATGTCGGAGGACGGGCAGTTCTGTTTCCATCACGGCATCGACCTTGGCGAGTTGAGGGGCGTCGTCGACGATGCCTTGGCCGGGGAGATGACGCGCGGCGCATCCACCATTACCATGCAGACGGTGAAGAACCTTTATCTGTGGTCGCGGCCGCTGGGCTCGGTCCGGAAAGTCGTCGAGCTGCCGCTGGCCGTCTATGTCGACATGGTGATGTCGAAACGGCGCATCATGGAAATCTATCTCAATATCGCCGAATGGGGGCCGGGCATCTATGGCATCGAGGCCGCCGCCCAGCACCATTTCGGAGTTTCGGCAAAACGATTGTCGCGTCGCCAGGCGGCACTGCTTGCCGTCACCTTGCCGAACCCGATCGCACGCAACCCGGCGAAACCCGGACCGGGACTGAGACGGCTGGCCGCGCTGATCGAGCGGCGCGCGGGTCGGTCCGGCGCCTATGTCGGCTGTCTGCGATAGCTTAAAAAATTTCGCGACGGCGCTGGCCAAAACTGCGCAGGGCGTGTATAGGCACCCGACTTTCTCAGATTCCGGCCCCTGACGCGGCCCTTTCACGAGGGCAGCCGGGGCATTTTGACCATGTAGTGGAGCATATCCATGGCCGTACCGAAACGAAAAACCTCTCCGTCGAAGCGCGGCATGCGCCGTTCGGCCGACGCCTTGAAGGCCCCGACTTATGTCGAGGACAAGAATTCCGGCGAGATGCGCCGCCCGCATCATATCGACATGAAGACCGGCATGTATCGCGGTCGCCAGGTTCTGGAACCGAAGGAAAGCTGAAACAGCTTTCGACGGTTTGTGACTATCGAAGGACCGGCCATTGCGCCGGTCTTTTTGCATTGTGCGCAGATGATCGCCCACCGGATCATCTTCGAACAGCCCAGCGGCCATGCCGGATGGCGGCCGGGCCGGCTGGCACTGTTATTTCGCACGGTCTTTGTCCGTGTTCGCGGTCATGTGCGAAATTTCTTGACGGCGAACGCCGAGCGCATACTAGAGAAGGCTGTCCAACCGGAGCCGCCTGATGTTCGGTGCCATCCCGCTGCTGATCGTGCCCTTCGTCCTCTATAATCTCGGGCTTCTGGGAATATTCGGCGGCGGCGACGATCCCTGGGCAAGCGAAATGTTCTCGATCCGCATGATGTCGGGCGGGGTGTTCTCGATGACGCTCGGCGATCTGATCGTGCTGATCGGGCTGATCCTCTTCTTCATCGAAATCGTGAAATCGACGCGCACGTCAAACGCGTCGGTCATGGACCACCTGTTGTCGACCTTCGTCTTCGTGGCGTTCCTGGTCGAGTTCCTGCTGGTGAAGGGTGCGGCGCACTCGGTCTTCTTCACGCTGATGGTCATCGCACTGGTCGACGTCCTGGCCGGTTTCTCGGTGTCGATGCGGGCGGCCACTCGTGACATAAACGTGAACTAGAGGCCCGGCCTTAGCCTGGATCGGCGGTGAAGCCAGCCGTCTTGATGCCCGCGGTGGCGGCTGCTTTGAATCAGCGCATGATCTTTTCCGGAAACCGATTCCGGCTTCCAGCGTCATGCGCAAGGAACCAGCTCTATTTTTTCTTGGCGCGCGGCTTCTTTGCCGGAGCAGCAGGCGCATTGGCGAGGTCTTCCGCTTCCTTGGCGAGGCGCAGCGCCCTCAGTTTGTTGGTCTTTATCTGGCGGGCGTCGCTCTCGGCGACATATTCCGCCATCGCCTTCTGACGAACCGTGGCTGCCTCTTCCTGCTTCTTGAAACGCAAATCGGCCCGCGCGCGGGCAGTATCCTTAGAGTTCTCAACCAAGGGCTTTTTCCAATCCCGCAAATTATAGCTTTCAATCCCTTTAATAGCAGAGCCGGTCTGCGATGGGGAAAATAAGTTTGTCAGGCGTCAGGATCGCACCCGGCGCCCGGCGCCTTTCGGGCGACAACCGCCTCGTATCCAGCCTGCAAACTAGCACGTACGGTGGCATCCGGCGGCGTGTTGGAAGGCGTGCCCAGATGTTCATGGCGCAGTTCGTCCATGAACTTTTCCCACATCGGCGGGCCGCCCTTTTCCAGAAGCTCGGCGCGGATCGAGAGTTCCTCGCTGACCGGCAGCCAGACGCGACCCCAGGCGCCGAGATGCGCCAGGATCGGCACCAGCGTTATCGCCATTTCGGTCAGGCTGTAGATCGCCTTCTGCTTGTGGGTGGGATCGTCGGCCCTGGTCAGCATGCCGAGATCCATCAGCCGCTTCAGCCGATCGGCGAGAATGTTGGAAGCGATGCGTTCCAGCGATCCGTTGAGCAGGTCGCGAAAGTGGCGTTTGCCGCCGAAAATCATGTCGCGAAGAATGATCAGGCTCCACCGGTCGCCAAACACTTCAAGCGACAGGTTGATCGGGCACCCAGACCGGCGATCGATGCTCATGCGATTCTCCAAGAAACCGGTTGCATTATCATATCAGTTTTATTATCGTGCAACTGATTGCAAAATGCAATCAGTTTATAAGGAGGAGACTGCGATCATGATGAAGGCTGCGGAACCCGAAATCGCGTCCCAGACATTTGGCGACCCCGCGCACCCATCGGTGCTGCTGATCATGGGCGCCATGGCTTCTATGCTCTGGTGGCCGGAGGCGTTCTGCCGGACACTGGCCGGCAAGGGTCTGTTCGTGATCCGCTATGACAATCGAGATACCGGCCGTTCGATCAAATATGCGCCGGGCGAGCCGCCGTACACATTCGACGACATGGCGGACGACGCCATCCGCGTTCTTGACGGCCATGGCGTCGCGAAAGCGCATGTGGTCGGCATGTCGATGGGCGGCATGATCGCGCAGCTTGTGGCGCTGAAATATCCGTCGCGGGTCGTCTCGCTCACGGCGATCAGCACTTCTCCTGTAGGAATCGACACGTCGCATCTGCCTGGCACGACCGAGGCTTATATGAAGCATTCGGCCGAAGGCGCGAAGGTCGACTGGTCTGACCGAGCCCAGGTGATCGACTTCATCGTCAAGGACGCGCACGCGATCGCAGGCACCGCGCATCCCTTCGACGAGAAGCGAACGAGGGCCTTCGTCGAACAGGACTACGACCGGTCCGGCGGTTTTCTAAGCGCGACCAATCATTTCATGCTCAAGGGCGGGGAGGACTGGAAGGGGCGGCTGGGTCAAATGACGGCGCCGCTCCTCGTTATCCACGGCACCGACGATCCGATCTTTCCGGTCGAGCATGGCGCCGCTCTCGCCGAAGCGGTTGCCGGCGCGAGGCTTGTCCGTATCGAAGGCGGCGGCCACGAACTCCATCCCGACGATTGGACCACGATCGTTGATGCCATCGTCGCCCATAGCCAAGGCCAGATAAGCGCGGAGCCGGACCTTGACACACCATCGGCAATAGTTAAGTAATCGCTTCAGTGTTGAGCTCTGTAAACCATGCAGCGGCGAACCACCAAGGGAACGAGCAAAACGATGTCCTTGACGATGCATCTCCATCCGCTGGCCTCCTTCTGCTGGAAGCCGCTGATCGCGCTCTATGAGAACGGCAAGCCGTTCACGTCGGTCGTCGTCGATCTCGGCAATGAACAGTCGCGCGCGGCGTTCCTGAAATTGTCGCCGGCGGGTAAGATGCCGGTGCTGCGCGATGAAGCGCTGGACCGGACGGTGCCGGAATCGACGATCGTCATCGAATATCTCAACGCGTATTATCCCGGACCGGTCGAGCTGATCCCTGCCGATATCGATCTCGCCCGCCAGACCCGCCTCGCCGACCGCTTCTATGACTTTTACGTGCAGCACCCGATGCAGAAGATCGTCGGCGACCGCCTGCGGCCGGAAGGCAAGACCGATCCGTTCGGCGTCGAGGAGGCGCGCGCCCAGCTGCGCAGCGCCTACGCCATCATCGAACAGGACATGCAGTCGAGGACATGGGCGATGGGCGAGGCCTTCACGATGGCCGATTGCGCCGCCGCCCCGGCATTGTTCTACGCCAACAAGGTCGAGCCGTTCGGCGACAAATATCCGGCGGTGAGACGCTATCACGACCGGTTGCTGAAACGCCCATCTGTCGCCCGCGTGATCGAGGAAGCGCAGCCCTATTTCAAGCTCTTCCCCTACAACAACGGCTAAGCCCGATGCTGCAGGATACCGCCCAGCTCGACCTGATGTTCCAGGCGCTCGCCGACCCGGCGCGGCGGCACATGGTGGAGCGGCTGTCGTGCGGCCCCGCCTCGGTAAGCCAGTTGGCCGAGCCGCTGGCGATGTCGCTGTCGGCGGTCGTCCAGCACCTGAACGTGCTCGAGGCGAGCGGTCTCGTCCGCACCGAAAAGCTCGGCCGGGTGCGCACCTGCCATATCGAGCCGAAGGCGCTGAGGACCGCCGAACACTGGATCAACGAACGGCGCCTGGCCTGGGAACAGCGGCTCGACCGACTCGGCGCCTTTCTCGCGGAAACCAAGGACGAAACTGAAGGAAACTGAGGAGGCCAACATGAGCGAACGCTCCGTCGTCCATTCGACCATAGTGCTCGAACGCAGCTACGACGCTTCGCCGGCGCGGGTGTTCGCCGCCTGGTCCGATCCCGCCGCATTGCAGCGCTGGGGCTCGCCCGGCGAGGGGTGGGAAAGCAGCATTGACTGCTTCGAGTTCCAGGTGGGCGGCATTGCGCTCAGCCGTTTGGACCCAAGGGTGGCGAGAGTTATGTGCACGAGACGCGCTACCTCGACATCGTGCGCGACCAGCGTATCGTCTCGGCTGGTGGCATGACCAGCAGCGGCCAGCGATTGTTTGTCGGCCTGCTGACGGTTGAATTCAGTCCAGAAGGCACAGGCTGCCGGCTGGTGATGACCGAGCAAGGCGCCTTTCTTGACGGCCATGATCAGCCCGAAAACCATCAGGCTGGCTGGAGCCAGATGCTCGACAACCTGCGGGTGGAATGCGCGTGAGCGCCGCAGCCTGAGCCAAAGACCAGCAGAATCGGGAGGACAGTATGAAACTCTACTGCGGCATTGGCCCGAATTCCTACCGCGTTCGCATCTTCATGGCTGAGAAAGGCATCGACGTTCCGCGGGTTGAAGTCGACCTGACAAAAGGCGAGCACAAGGCGCCGCAATTCCTTGAGCTCAACTCACTAGGCCAGATTCCCGTGCTCGTGCTCGATGACGGGACGGTGATCACCGAAAGCATCGCCATCTGCCGCTATCTGGAGGCGCTTCATCCAACGCCGGCACTGTTCGGCTCAGACGCGGTCAGCCAAGGCAAGGTCGAGATGTGGAACCGCCGCGCCGAGATCGAGATCTTCGGAACGATTGGCAGCATTGCCCAGCATTCCGATCCCATGTTTGCGGAGCGGCTCGTGCAGTTCCCGGCTTTCGCCGAAGCGCAGCGCGAAGCCGTTCCGGCAAAGTGGGCGTGGCTTGACCGCGAGATCGCCGATGGCCGCCGGTTCATCGCCGGCGACCAGTACTCCGTCGCCGACATCACCGCCGCCGTCGCAGCGTGGCTTGGCGCCTTCTTCGGAGCCGACATCCCGGACTCGCTCGTCAATGTCCATCATTGGCTCGACCGTGTTCAGAAACGTCCAAGCTGGAACGCTTAGGCCGATGCCCGACACTGTTTCAATGGGACGATATGTGGCTCAACGCCAAGCACCTGAATCCTAAGGAGCTTTCGCCATGCCTGTCAAAAGCAGATCGGATCTGATCCGCAGTTACTTCGCCGCCTACCAAGCCAACGACCGCAGCGTCATCAAGGCGGTGCTGACAGACGATTTCACCTTCACCAGCCCCTACGACGACGCCATCGACCGCGCGACCTACTTCGCGCGCTGCTGGCCGAACAGCACGCTGTTCAAGTCGATCGCCGTCGAGAGGATTTGCGAGGACGGCAACGGTGCTTTCGTTCTCTATCGCTGCGAAACGCTCGACGGCAAGGTCTTCCGCAACACCGAATTGCATTCGTTCCAGGACGGTAGGCTGCACAGCGCCGAGGTCTATTTCGGCGCTACTTACAAGGACGGCGTTTTCGTCCCGCAACAACCATTGACCTAGCTCATCGGCCTGCCGAGGAGGTATGACGGAGCAGTGTGCCTTTCTCGACAGCCACGATGATCTCGGCACCCGCAAGCAAAGCATGGCCCGGGCGAGCTGCTCGACGCGCCTGGTGCGCTACTGGCAAAGACGCGACGGCGCATCTCAGTTTCCGGGCGAGCCAAGCTGCTCTGCATCCCAGAACTGGTCGAGCCAGATGTTGAGCTTCAGGAAGCCGGCATTGCTGACCGTATAGACGCGCCTTGTCCCTTCCGGCTTGGCGTTGACCAGTCCGGCATCGAGCAGCACCTTTAGATGCTGCGAAACAGCCGGGCGCGAGACTGGCAACCCGGCGGCCAGTTCGTTGACGGTCTTCGGGCCGCGCCGGAGCTCTTCCAAAAGATGGCGCCGGTTGGGATCGGCAATCGCCATGAAGGCGTCAGAAAACATCATGCCTTATTTGTGGGGCAAAGTTTTCTAAATCTCAACCGTTGGTTTCAGGCTTTCTGCGCGGATCGAGCCGCAATGCTTCCGGCGTGATCGAGCGCTCGGCCGGTTGCGTCTTGAAGGCGTCGCGGTCTTCGATCGGCACCGGCGCGCGCCGGCTGATGCGCAGCAGCGTATAGCCCGCCAGGCAAAGATGCGCGAAGGCCGTCGCAAGGAACAGGCCTTCCGGCCGCATCCAGCCCATCAGGCCGGCGGCCAGCAGCGGCCCGACCATCGTGCCGAAACCATAGAGCAGCAGCAGGCCGCCCGACACCTTGACGAAATCCTCCGCCCGGGCGTGGTCGTTGGCATGGGCAACGGCGATCGAATACAGCGTATAGGCAAAAGCGCCGTAGGCGGCGGTGCAGATGATGACGAAGACGCCGGAGCGCGGCTCGAACAGGAAGACCGCGACGGCGAACAGCGCCGCGCCAAAGGCCAGGCCCGCCAGCACAAAGCGGCGGTCGGTCTTGTCGGAGAGACGTCCGGCCGGAAGTTGCATGGCGGCGCCGGCGACGACCACCAGGCTCATCATCAGCGCGATCTCGGCCGTGGAAATGCCGATACGGGCGCCATAGACGGCACCAAGCGTGCCCCAGGCGCCGTTAGCGATGCCGATCAGAACGCAGGCGATCGCCGACACCGGCGAATTGACATAGAGCCCCTTGACGTCGAGCGAGACGTCCTGCAGCGGCTTGGGGTGCGAAGCTGTCGACACTGCGGTCGGAATGAGCGACAGGCAGAACAGGATACCGGTGATCATGAACAGCGAGGCCGACTGCACGTCGCCGCCGGCAACGATCATCTGGCCGCCCATGATCGAGGCATAGGTGACCATCATGTAAAGGCCGAAGACGGTGCCGCGGTTCTCGTTGGTGGACTTCTCGTTCAGCCAGCTTTCGATGACCATGAAGGCGCCGGCCATGGTGAAGCCGGTGAAGGCGCGCAGCAGGATCCAGACATATTCGTCGATGATCAGGCCGGTGAGCAGCGCGACGATGGCTCCCGATGCCGCAAAGGCGCCGAAAGCGCGTACGTGACCGGCGCGACGCACGAGGCGCGGCGCAAAAAAGCAGCCGGTGACGAAGCCGCCGGCCCAGGCCGTGCCCATCAGGCCGAGCGATGCGGTCGAGAAGCCTTCCAACTGGCCGCGCAGCGGCAACAGCAGCCCGTGCAGCCCGGTCGCCGCCAGCAGGAAAGCGGTGCCGCGAAGCAGCGAGAGGATCGGTCGGTAGCTTGCAAACATCATTTAGCTGATCCGGCTGGAATCTAGAGAGGATCTGAAGACAGCCGCATTCGAGCTTTTCGGCGGCGGGCGATTCGGCTCTGGAAACTATTCGCGGCGGAACAGCGCCTCGGCCGCTGATTTGGTGGTGCTCTTGGTCTTGAGCTCGGCTTCGAGCCGGGCGATCTCGTCGCGCAAGATGCCGATCCGCTCGGACAGTTCGTCGACGGAAAGCAGCGACAGATCCTGCCCGATCTCATGCGGGCGGGCTTTCTTTTTGGGTTCGTCGTCGAAGATCGCCATAGTCGCTCCTCGCTCATGCGCAAAAAATTAAACTGCTACCATTGCGCGTCCAATCGAACGCCCGACGCTGCAGTGGCCATTTGCCTGATTTGGCAATCAGCATACATAGGGCAGGGGCATGGATGCAAATAGTCGGCAAGAAAACCGGCAGCTGGCAAGAAACTGGCGAAGCGAGACGGGAAAATTCATGGCGAGTGGACAGAACAAGATTCCGGCGAAGATGACGGCCATTGCGATCTCGGAACCCGGCGGACCGCGAGTGCTGAAACCGGAAACGCGCGACGTGCCCGTGCCCGGTCCCGGCGAAATCCTGATCCGGGTGCGCGCTGCCGGTGTCAACCGGCCGGATGTGCAGCAGCGCAAGGGCGTCTATCCACCGCCGCCCGGTGCGTCGGATCTGCCGGGTCTCGAAGCGTCCGGCGAAGTTGCAGCCCTTGGCGACGAGATATCGCGCTGGCGTGTCGGCGACCGGGTCTGCGCGCTGACGCCCGGCGGTGGCTATGCCGAATACGTCAAGGTCCATGCCGGCAGCGTGCTGCCGCTGCCCGCCGGCTTTACCCACACAGAAGCGGCGGCGGTACCGGAAAACTACTTCACCGTCTGGCATAATGTCTTCGAGCGCGGCGGCCTGAAGAGCGGCGAGACGCTGCTCGTCCATGGCGGCTCGTCCGGGATCGGCACCACGGCGATCCAGCTCGCCTCGGCCTTCGGCGCCTATGTCATCACCACCGCCGGCAGCCAGGAGAAGTGCGACGCCTGCCTGAAGCTTGGCGCCGACCGGGCGATCAACTACCGCGAGGAGGAATTCGTCGCGGCGGTCAAGGACGCGACCGGCGGCAAGGGCGCCAACGTCATCCTCGACATGGTCGGCGGCGACTATGTGGCGCGAAACTACGAGGCCGCGGCTGTGGAAGGCCGCATCGTCCAGATCGCCACGCAGAGCGGGGCGGTGGCAAGCGCCGATTTCTCGAAGATGATGGCCAAGCGGCTCACCCACACCGGCTCGATGCTGCGGCCGCGCACCGTCGAATTCAAGGCGGCAGTCGCCGCAGCACTGGAGGCGCAGGTGTGGCCGCTGCTTGGCACCCGCAAGGTAGCACCCGTCATGGACATGATCTTCCCGCTCAAGGAAGCGTGGCGGGCGCATGAGCGAATGGAGGACGGCGACCATATCGGCAAAATCGTGCTCGATGTCGGCTGACGGTCGGTAAACAAGCTGAACAAAACCTTAATTGTGCAATGCAACAAACGCATTGCGGCCATGCAAAAGCGTCTGTTCAACTTTTCATCAACGATGCCTATTTGAGCGGCATCGAAACGATGGAGGACTACCATGAACCCGATCCGTGCTTTCCGTAATTGGCGCATGTACAATGAAACCGTGCGCGAACTGAACCGCCTGAACGCCCGTCAGCTCAACGACCTCGGCATCAACCGTGGTGACATCGAGAGGATCGCCCGCAAGGCGCTTTGATCTCGAGCGTGATCTCGCCCGAAAGCATCAAGCCGCTTTTTCGCGAAGTGGTGCTTCGGTCCGAGATCCTGCTTTAGAAGCCAGAGCCGCAGCAGACGGGTTTCCCGTCGCCGGTTCCGAGCCCGCTGGACCCTGTCCGGCGGGTTTTGTCGTTTTGAGGTCCGTCAAGCAGCGGCGGTTGCGTGTGTCTCAATAGCCAAGTGCGGCAAAACCGAGCGCCACCAGGGCTCCTCCCAGCACGATGTCCGCATGCTTTCGGAAATGACTGTAAAATCGTCGTGTGGCCGGTTGGGAAATGGAAAGGCCGAGAAGACCAAACCAGGCGATCGCAATAGCAAACACCAGTGCGACCGCGGACAGGTGAGTTGCCCCACGAGCATTTAAATTCAGCGTGGAGAATGCGAAAAACAGCGCGGTGGCAGGATTTGCCACTGCCGTGACAAAGCCCAGCCGGAAGTATCGAGCGATTGGAACCGGCTTCGGCTCGTTGATGCCGGTCTTGATAGACAGCGCCCGCCGCATCGAATTCCAGCCGATGAAGACCAGCACTGCGCCGTATAGGCTGGCGGCCATCTGGTGTGCGATGCCCCCCGGCGGCAGCGCGCCGGCTCCCGTCGCGACGATCGCCGCCAACGAACTCGCGCCAAGGGCGATACCAGCGGCTGCCGAAAGCGCTGTGGCACGCGAAGCGGTTAGCCCGGTCTGCGCGACGACAGCAAAATTGGCGCCCGGCAGCATTGCCAACAGCGCATAGGAAATGGCGAACGGAAACAACCCCGCCGCGACAGCGTGCCCGGTTTCCAACATCGATCAGCCCACATCGGCGGCGGCCTGCTCTCCTGAAGGCAGCCGCTGCCACCGAGGGCGAAATGTGTATGAAACATGTCCCTTCTAACAGTCGGCAAATGCCGACATGAGGACCTCTTTTTGCCGGATTATCGGCCGCGCCCGCTGAGCGGCTCGCCGAAAGCACGGTGCCGAAGCCAAACGGGTTGATTTGACACGTTTCGATCTCTCCCGCCAATCTCGCGAGTACCTTCCAAAAACGTTGCGAAACGGCAACGGAGTGGTTATATACGCAGCGAATTTCCCATTTTGGTGGCTCTAAAACCACCGCCCGCGCGGGAACGCGGGCGAACGAGAAGGATATCTCATAATGGCCAACACGCTGCTGATGCCCAAGGCGACCGCCGTCTGGCTGGTCGACAACACCGCGCTGTCCTTCGAGCAGATCGCGCAGTTCTGCGGGCTGCATCCGCTCGAGGTCAAGGCGATCGCCGATGGCGAGTCGGCGCAGGGCATCAAGGGCATGGACCCGATCATGACCGGCCAGCTGACCCGCGACGAGATCGCACGCGCCGAGAAGGACCCGAACCATCGGCTGAAACTGTCCGATCCCAAGGTGCGGGTGCCGGAATCCAAGCGCAAGGGTCCGCGCTACACGCCGCTGTCGAAGCGCCAGGACCGGCCCAACGCCATCCTCTGGCTGGTGCGCAACCATCCCGAGTTGAAGGACGCGCAGATCGCGCGCCTCGTCGGCACGACCAAGTCGACGATCGACCAGATCCGCGACAGAAAGCACTGGAACTCGGCCAATCTGCAGCCGATGGATCCGGTGACGCTGGGTCTCGCTTCCCAGATCGATCTCGACATGGAAGTCAACCGCGCCTCGCGTGGCCGCGAGCAGGCACAGCCGGCCGGCGACACGCTGCTGCCGGCAGCATTGACCGAGCGCCTGGTGCCGGCGCCGGAGAAGCCAAAGGACGAGGATGCGGAGCTCGACGCCAACGCCGTCTTCGCCAAGCTTTCGGCGCTGAAGTCGAAGGACGAGGATAAGGACGACGAGGAGAGATGAGGCGCCTGTCTTCTCCCCTTGTTGTGGGAGAAGGTGCCCCGAAGGGGCGGATGAGGGGTGTTCCAGCTTGGCACCAACAGCGCTCAAGCTACCACCCCTCAACCGTCTTGGCGCTGCGCGCCAATCCACCTTCTCCCACAACAAGGGGAGAAGGTAAGAGCGTCAGCTTCGCGCGGCCCGGTCCGGCGCCATGCCGTAGTCCTCGCTGCGCTCCACCGCCCGATAGAAATCGGCGAGCTGCTTGCCGCGCTCCGGCTTGAAGACGCGGCCGGCGACCACCACTGAAGCGATGCGGTCGATGCGGAAAGCGCGAAAATCGTCGCGCATCTCGCACCAGGCGACCAGCGTCCACACCTTGCCCCAGAACCACAGGCCCAATGGCCTGATGTCGCGCGCGGTGCTGCGACCTGCTTCGTCGGAGTAGTCTATGGTCAGCACCTGGCGTTTTTCCACCGCGCGCTCGATCAGGTCGATTGCTTCGCGGGCGGCGTCGCTCACCACCCACATCGGCGTGTGGATCTCGGTGCGGGCGATGCGGTCCTTTTCGGCATCGGGCAGCACGGCGCCGATCTTGACCAGCGCCTCGTCGGCGGCCCGCGCCATCGCAGCGCCGCCAAACGCGCGCACCATGCGGGCGCCGGCGACCAGCGCCACGATCTCGTCACGCGTGAACATCAGCGGCGGAAGGTCGAACCCCTCCCTCATCATGTAGCCGACGCCGGCCTCGCCGTCGATCGGCACACCAGTCGACTGCAGGTCGGCGATGTCGCGATAGATGGTTCGCTCGGAAACCTCGAGCCACGTGCCCAGCTTCTGGGCGGTGACCAAACGGCCACCGCGCAGATGCTGCACGATCTGGAAGAGCCTGTCGGCGCGGCGCATCGTATGGTCCCTCGGTGTTTATGATTCCAGCCCTTCGCGCTTGCGCTGCGCGGCGACGAATGCCGCACCGAAGGACAATTTCCCTGTTGTCGGCGTCTTTGCATCCAGCACCCGCCAGAACGGCGCGATCTCGCTCAGCGTCATGCTGCGCTCCAGATCCTCGTTGGCGGCCTCGGCGACAGTGCGCAGATGATAGCCGATAGTGACTGGACATGTCACTTCGGCACCGTGCTCGGTGGCGAGCGCGGTGCGCAATGCGCGGACGTCCATGTCCACGCCCTTTGGGATGGAGCGGATGAAATCATCGACCTGCCGTGCCGTCGGCACCAGCATCGGCTGGCCCTCGACGACGTCGCCAACAGTGCGCGCCGACGGCTTTATGCCGTTGGTGCCCGGCGTATTCAGCCTGTCGCTCCAGCTCTTTACCATGCGCCACCTAGACGAAGAGCCCAAAGCTGTTGCCGTCGGGGTCGAGGCAATAGGCGAATGTGCCGGCCGGAATGGAGATCGCCGGCGAGACGACCTGACCGCCGTTCTGCCTCACCCGTTCCATGGCGTCTTCGATTGGTGCGGCAACCGACAGATGGATGGTCGGGCCGGTTCCCGGTGCTGCGGGTTTTCCGGGGTAGACGTGCCCGGATGCCATTCGGTCCTGCGCTGCGAACATGGCCAGCGGGTTCGGGCCGCTCTCCTCCAGGATGAGATCGTTCTGAAGCACCGACCCATAAAAGGCGCGCGCCCGATCCATGTCGGTGACGGGAATCTCGAACCATGCCGACGCTTTTGCAGGGATGATGGCCATGTCTGTCTCCTGATACTGTCTGATACTGTCGCACTATTGCACGCCGCTCCTGACACCATACTGTCAGGAGGCTTCAGCATATTCCCCTTCGGCATACTCCTTGGCGAACAGCGCGCGCATCTGCGCCAAGTCGCCGCTTCTCTGGGGGTAGAGCGTCTTCAAATAGGCAAGAGCGAAAGTGCCGGGCGCCGAACCCGGCGCGGACACGATGCGACCGTCGGCGACGGCATAGGGCACGTCCTGATAGTTCTGGGCGCCGGGGTAACCCGGTTCCTTTTCATTGATCCAGTCACGACCATTGCTGGTGTGTTTGGCCTTCTCGAACAGGCCGGCGCGCGCCAGTGCCAGCGTGCCTGCGCAGATGCCGCCGACCACGCCACGGCGCGCCGCGATTGCCGTCAGCAGTCCGGAGATATCAGGCGGTGCATCGACCCACTGATCGGAGCCGATGACCGCGACGGCGTCGAGATCGGTGTTTTCATCAACCTCGGCGGAGCGGTCGGGCGTCAGCACAAATCCGCATGCCGAGGTCACCGGCTTGCCGTTCGGGGTCAGCGACACCGCGCGTGCACCGAACCACTCGACCGCCGAAGCCGCCAGCAAGCCGTATTCCCAGTCGGCGAAGCGATCGATGAAAAAGACGCCGATGGTCTTCTGTTCGGACATTTCCTGCTCCGTCTTTCGGCGCGCCGGACCTATTATCTGGGCGCTGTAGCGTCGGCATCCAACCGTTGCCGCGAAAAAAGCACCTCAATTGCCGCGGCCGTGGCGGCCTTCGTAATTATCCGGCCAACCGATGTCCTTGCGGATGCTCTGCGGCAACCCATTCATGAAACGCCGGGTGCGGATCTCGTTGCGCATCGTCCGAATCTTGCCGACATAGTGCTGCACACTGCGCAGAATGGTAAAACCGTTCATGGCTGGTCTCCTCTCTTTCGATGGAGACACTATCGCACACCCCTCCTGACAGCAGTCTGTCAGGAGGCTGAGAGGTCTTTGGCGAGCGTGCCAGGTTTTGTCGATTCCGATCCCGCCTGCGCGAGAGAAGCAGGCTTTTTCGTCGCTCTGCGGGTTAAGTCGTTCAGCTTGCAGCGACGGACTGTCGGAATTCGCAATCCTTCTGCGATAGGGACGGCGTTCTGATATTGAAGGAGAAAAATTTTCCAGAGATCAGGGAGACGACCATGGGCCTGCAACTGACGGGAATCCACCATCTAACCGCTATCACCGCGAACGCGCCGGGAAACCTTCGTTTCTACACTGGCACTTTGGGGCTGCGGCTAGTCAAGAAGACGGTCAATCAGGACGACACGTCAGCCTATCACCTTTTCTATGCCGACGCCGAGGCGACGCCTGGCACCGATCTTACCTTCTTCGATTGGCCGGTCGGACGCGAACGGCGCGGCACCAACAGCATCGTGCGGACCAGCCTGAGGGTCGCCAGCCCGGAAAGCCTTGCCTGGTGGAAGGAGCGCCTGGCCGGCGAGACCGTCGCGACGGGAGAGATCGGCGATGTTGGCGGCTACCCGTCGCTGGATTTAGAAGACCCAGAAGGCCAGCGCCTGCGTCTCGTCAGCGATGGCGGCAAGGGCGACAGTCATCCCTGGGCTCAAAGCCCGGTCCCAGTCGAGCACCAGATACGCGGGCTCGGGCCTATCGTCATCAGCGTTCCCGATATCACCAACACTGAAGCGGTGCTGACCAGGGTGATGAACATGCGCAAGGCGCGGGACCATGCCTCGCCAGACGGCGAGGGTCAGGTTCATGTCTTCGAAATGGGAGAAGGCGGGCCGGCGGCGGAGCTTCATGTCGCGGTGCAGCCGGGCTTTGCGCCGGCACGGCAAGGCGCCGGTGCGGTCCACCACGTCGCATTCAGGGCGCCGGACCAAGAGACCTTGCATCAATGGACCGCACGGCTGGCTGAATTCCGCCTACCGTCGAGCGGCGAGGTCGAACGATACTACTTCCGCTCGCTCTATTTCCGCGAGCCAAACGGCATATTGTTCGAAATCGCCACCGACGGCCCCGGGTTCACGGCCGACGAGCCGCTGGAAACGCTGGGCGAAAGGCTGGCCTTGCCGCCGTTCCTCGAACCGAACCGGGCTGCGATCGAGGCCGGCCTCAAGCCGCTGGCATAGCAACGCTTTCGTGAGCGAGCGAAAGGAGCGCTTTGACAGCCGACCGTGATGCTGGTCAAAGGCGGCATGTCGAAACTCCTCGCGCTCGTTATCATTGCCATGATGGTCATCCAGATGATCAAGCCGCTCGGCTGGCCAGGGCTGAAGCGGCGCAGCGATTTCTGGAAGCTGGCGGTATTGGCGATGGCGGCGATTTCGATAACAGCGGCGCTGGGGCATTGGACCTAAAGCGCGTCGCGTTCGACCGACATCACGCGACGCGCTTTAGGTTGTTGTTTTATGCATGTCGTTTTCGCAAAACCGCTGCACACTTTTGCGCGACATGCATTAGGGCTGGCGGCCCGCTATGCGAGGCGTGGTTCCTTGGCCAGCACCAAGTCGACGAGATGTTCCGCCCAGGCTCGGTAGCCGGCTTCCGAGGCATGAAATCCGTCGGAGGCAAAACCGGCTTCGGCGTCGGTGATCGGCAGGCGCGGCGCCGGCACGGCGCCGCGTTCGAGGCAGAGGCGCTCGCCCATCCGGTTCATCTCGGCGGCGCGGATCTCCAGGATTTTTCCGAGCAGCGGCGGCATTGCCGGTGCCCGGGTGAATTCCAGCACTGGCGACCACACCACGCGCGCCTCCGGCCATTTGGCGCGCAGCGCGTAGAGCAGGCCGCCAAAATCGCTCTTGAAGCGTGGCACCGAGTGAAAGTTCTTGGTGTCGTTGGTGCCGATGGCGAGCACGATATGCGTCCAAGGATCGGCCGACAGATTGGGCAGCACATGGTCGCGGATCTGGCCTGAGGTCGCCGAGTTGAAGCCGGCTGCCCGCCAGCGCACCGCACGGCCAGTGCGTTTCGAGATCAGCTCGGCCAGTTGCGCGGCCAGCCCGTACTCGGAATTGCCGATGCCGACCGAAGCGGCGGAAGAATCGCCAAGCATCAGAAGCGAGACCGCCGGCGCCTGGCCTGATATCTCGTGCATGACCGGACCTTGCGCCGGCAGCATGCGAGTGGTGCGGCGGCGCACGCCGAGCCCCTGCCAGACATAGACCGGAAAGGCGAGCCAGGTGAGGAGGGCTAGAAAGCGCTGCATCGCAAACCGTTAATGGGGCAAGTCCGTTTAAGGGCATAGCGAGCAGCACTTAGCGCATATCGGGCCAAAGGCGAAAGACCTTGCGTCGGCTGCCGGTCGTCAATGACAACAGGCGTCCTGCATTTCGGACCTGTCTGCATATTCGTCGTGCAGCCGCACCCAGTCCATCAGGCTGTGGTGGGGACCGGTCTCGTTGCGGCCCTTCGGCGTCAGGTCGAGATAGTGATAAGCGCCGATCAGCGGATCGCCGCCCCTGGAGCGCGACATGAAGGTCAGGAAGATGTCGCCGTTCTCATCGCTGTAGAACACGCTGATGCCGGGAAGGTCCTTCGATTTCAGCGCCCGCTGCTCGAAATTGTAGATCGTGTCGCCGGATGCGATCTGCTCGTCGGTGAAGGAAACCTGCATGTCGAAGTTGAAGTCCGAGGCGTAGGACGACACCCAGTCGAATTTCCAGCCCATGCGCTGTTTGTAGGGCAGGAACTCGGCCAACGGCGCCCGCGAGATCACGACCAGCGACACATCGTGGTGCTTGAGGTGCTGATTGGCGCCGTCGATGTGGTCGGCGAGGAAGGAACACCCTTCGCAACGGTAGTCGGCGCCCGGCCCGAACATGAAGTGGTAGACGATCAGCTGGCTTGCGCCGGCGAATAGTTCGGCCAGTTTCTTCGGCCCTTGTTCGGTCTCGAAGACATAGTCCTTCCGGATCTTAAACCAAGGCAATTCCCGCCGTTCGGCAGCGATGCGGTCGCGAAATCGCGTCAATTCCTTCTCGCGCGCCAGATGCGCCTTGTGTGCCTGGAACCAGTCTTCCCGTGAAACGATCTTGTTGTTTGGCATCATCCTGCTCCTCTTTGAGCCCTAAGGACGTTTGGGTTCAACGCGAGCCGACACGGCCGTCGCGTTTTTTGGGAGCATATGGAACCCGGGCAGATGGCCCGGGTTCGGCTGAGGTAGAAAAAATCCGGTCAGGCGGCCTGTTCCAGTTCCGGCTGCCATTTTCCAAGCGCGGCCAGATGGTTCATGTGGGCGCGGTGGGCGAAGGCGGCCTGGGCAGCGGCGACGTTGGCCGCCTTGCCGCTCCACGCCTTCTGTGGCGCCGCCTGCAAGGCTCGGCCGTAGGAGAAAGTCAGCTTCCATGGATGCGGGCCGATGGCGTTGATGGCATTGAGGTTGGCGGTCGCCTCCTCGTCCGATTGCCCGCCGGAGAGAAAGGCGATGCCCCCAATCGCGGCCGGCACCGTTTCGCGGAACAGTTTTATGGTCTTTTCGGCGACTTCCTCGGGGCTGCTGGTCTGGCCCGACTTCTTGCCGGCGAGAACCATGTTCGGCTTCAGGATAGTGCCTTCGAGGACGACGCGGGCCGCGTAGAGTTCGGTGTAGAGTTTTGTCAGCGTTGCCTTGCTGATCTCGTAGCAGGTGCCGATGTCATGGGCGCCGTCCATCAGCACCTCCGGCTCGACGATCGGCACGATGCCGGCCTCCTGGCAAAGCGCCGCATAGCGGGCGAGCGCATGGGCGTTCGAGCCGATCGACGTGGCGGAAGGCACGCCTTTGGCGACGTCGATGTCGATCACCGCACGCCATTTGGCGAAACGGGCGCCGAGCTTGTAATAGTCGGCGAGCCGCTCGCGCAAGCCGTCGAGGCCTTCGGTGATCGTATCGCCGGGGTACCCAGCCAGAGGCTTGGCGCCGGCATCGACCTTGATGCCTGGGATGGCACCAGTCGCCTTGATGATGTCGACGAGCGGCGTGCCGTCCGTGGCCTTCTGGCGGATGGTCTCGTCATAGAGGATGACGCCGGAAATGTATCTGGTCATCGCCTCCTTGGCGCGGAACATCATCTCGCGATAGTCGCGGCGGCTGTCGGCGGTCGATTCGACGCCGATCACGTCGAAGCGCTTCTTGATGGTGCCGGAGCTTTCGTCGGCGGCCAAAAGACCCTTGCCGTCGGCCACCATCGCGGCGGCAATGTCCTCGAGACGTTCGCTCATTGTGCATCCTCCTGAAACAGTTGTTCCAAACTAGCAGACCACTAGTGCAAGGCAGGTTCAAGTCGAACCATTCCGAGTGGAAAACTCGAATCGATTGAAACGCGCAAACGCCCTCGTTCGCCTCTCGCCTCAGCGCTTCAGCACATCGACACCGGGCAGCGGCTTGCCCTCCATCCATTCCAGAAAGGCGCCGCCGGCGGTCGAGACGTAGGTGAAGTCGTCGGCCACGCCGGCATGGTTGAGTGCTGCCACCGTGTCGCCGCCGCCGGCGACCGAGATCAATTTGCCGGCCTTGGTGCGGGCCGCGGCGTGCTTGGCTGCCGCCACCGTCGCCCGGTCGAACGGCTCGATCTCGAAGGCGCCGAGCGGACCGTTCCAGACCAGCGTCGCGCCGCGGTCGATCCAGTCGGCAACGGTCTTCACGGTCTTTTCGCCGACATCGAGGATCATGGCGTCGGCCGGCACCTCTGATATGGCGACGGTTTCGCTGGCGGCGCCCGCCTTGAATTCCCTGGCGACGACACCGTCGATCGGCAGGATGACGGCGCAGCCGGCTTCGGCCGCCTCGATCATGATCTGCTTGGCGGTGTTGGCGAGGTCGTGCTCGCACAGCGACTTTCCGACATCGGTCCCCCGCGCGGCCAGGAAGGTGTTGGCCATGCCGCCGCCGATGACCAGCGCGTCGACCTTCTTCACCAGATTCATCAGCAGGTCGATCTTGCTTGAGACTTTGGCGCCGCCAACGATCGCGACGACAGGGCGCGCGGGATTGCCGAGGCCCTTTTCCAGGGCATCGAGTTCGGCCTGCATGGTACGGCCGGCGAAAGCCGGCAGCAGCTGTGCAAGCCCTTCCGTCGACGAATGGGCGCGGTGGGCAGCGGAAAAGGCGTCGTTGACGAAGATGTCGCCATTGGCGGCGAGCTTTTCGGTGAAGTCCGGGTCGTTCTTCTCCTCGCCCTTGTAGAAGCGGGTGTTCTCGAGCAGCAGCACGTCGCCGTTGTTCATCGCGGCGACGGCGCTCGCCGCTGCGTCGCCGATGCAATCGGCCGCGAAGCCGACAGGGCGGCCGAGCACCTCGGCGGTCGCCTTGGCGATCGGCTCAAGCGAGAATTCGGGCAACGGTCCATCCTTGGGCCGGCCGAAATGGGCAAGCAGGATGACCTTGGCGCCCTTGCCGGAAAGCTCGGCGATGGTCGGCGCGATGCGCTCGATGCGGGTGGCGTCGGTGACCTTGCCGTCGGCGACAGGAACGTTGAGGTCGACGCGCACCAGCACGCGCTTGCCATCGATATTGCCAATGTCGTCCAGTGTCTTAAAGCCGGCCATGCTGTTCCCTTTCGCAAAAAACGCCGGGACCTTAACCCGCACCAACGACGATGCAAGACCTGCAATGGTGCTACGCGGAAAATATGACCACGGCCTGTGTCGGAAGCCGTCAGCCCCCGTCGGTTGCTTTTTCCACCACTGGCTCTGGAGACGGTTCCGCGTCCGCCGGCGCCTCGGCACTCCGCTTTTTGATCCGCTTGCGCCAATTGCGCACAAAGGCAACGATGCGGTCGGCGATCTCGCCGGCACTCAGGAACACCGGCACCCGTGCCACCGGCGCGGTCGGCTCGAGGGAAAGACCGAGACCAATAATCTTGCCCTTGTCGTCGACGTCACGGACGATCAGCTCGATCGGACCAATCAGCACGCGGTCGGCATATTCGGCATGGCCGCCGAGCCGCTCCGTCACAAGGTCGCCGACGGTCAGCTTGCGTTCCTCCTCGGTCAGGCCCGGCGCGTAAGCGGCTTCCAGTTCCGCGGC
This sequence comes from Mesorhizobium sp. WSM4841, assembly GCF_055811515.1. Taxonomy (NCBI): domain Bacteria; kingdom Pseudomonadati; phylum Pseudomonadota; class Alphaproteobacteria; order Hyphomicrobiales; family Phyllobacteriaceae; genus Mesorhizobium; species Mesorhizobium sp. WSM4841. The sequence continues at coordinate 118,734 of NZ_JBVVQC010000009.1, read as the reverse complement.
GGAGCGCGCCGGATCGACGGCGAAGGCGCCGAAGAAGTCCGCATCCTCGGGATCGACCACGGCGCGGCTGGCGAACAGCTTGTCGAGCAGGGCTGGATAGCGATCCGGCACGAAGATGTAGACATGGTCGCCGGCGGCGAGCCTGCCCATGTCCTGGAAGCGCATCGAGCGTCCGTCACGCAGCACCAGCGACGGCCGCGCCCAGCGCGGAATGCGCTCACCGCGCGCCACCGGGCTGCCAGGTGCTACGCGGTAGGCGAGCAGTTCGTGATGGGCGGAGCCCGGCAATTCGAGTTCGACCTTGTCCAACGGACCCAGGCGGGCCGGCACGATCAGGCCGAGGCGGCGCGCCAGCGGTCCGACAGTCCATCCCTGGATGACCAGCGACACCAGCACGACGATGAAGGCGGTGTTGAAGATGAGGCGGCCGTTCTCAAGGCCGCCAAGCAGCGGCGTGATGGCGAGCAGGATCGACACGGCGCCACGCAGGCCCACCCATGAGACGAAGGCGACTTCCGGGCGCGGCAGACGGAACGGCATCAGGCAAAGCCAGACGGCGATCGGCCGTGCCACGAATATCAGGAACAGGCCCAGCAGCACCGCCGGCAGCAGGATCGCCGGAAATTGCGAGGGCGTCGCGAACAGGCCGAGGATCAGGAACATGATGATCTGTGCCAGCCACGACATGCCGTCCTGGAAGCGCTTGAGGATGGTGACGGCGCGGATGTCGGAATTGCCGGCAATGAGGCCGGCAAGATAGACCGCCAGAAACCCGGAGCCGCCAATGGCGCCGGCAGCGGCGAACACCATCAGCGACAGCGTCAGCACGAAGATCGGCAGCAGCCCGTGGTCGAGATTGAGCCGGTCGACAAGCCGCACGATGGCGAGGCCGCCGAAAATGCCGACAATGGCGCCAAGCCCCATGTTGAGAAGGAAGCCGAGTACGAGGTCGGTAACCAGCACCCTGGCCTCGGGATTGGCGTTGGCGGCGATGATCTCGACCAGGCTGATGGTCAGGAAGATGGCGATCGGATCATTGGTGCCGGATTCCACCTCGAGCGTGGAACGCACGCGTTCGCGCAAATTGATCTCGCCGGCGCGCAACAGGAAGAACACCGCTGCCGCGTCGGTCGACGCGACAGCGGCCCCGAGCAGGAAGGATTCCAGCCAGCTGAGATCGAGCAGATAGTGGGCTACGACGCCGAACAGGCCAGTGGTCAAAAGGACGCCGATAGTCGCCAGCGACAGTGCCGGTCCGGCCGCCTGCCGCAAAGCGTTGAGCGGCGTTCCGAAACCGGAATCGAACAGGATGACCGCCAGGGCCAGTGAGCCGGCAAAATAAGCCAGCCGCGCATTGTCGAACTGGATGCCGAGGCCGTCGGTTCCCGTGGCCAGGCCAATGCAGAGAAACAGCAGCAAGAGAGGGGCGCCGAAGCGGAAGGCGATCAGGCTCGAAAACGCGGCGGCGACGACCAGTGCGGCGCCGACCAGTGTCACGAGATAGATCGCATGCTCCATCCGCCAATCGCCCCTCGAATTCGTGTTCCTCTCGCTTTACGAGAGAGTGAGGCGAAGACATGACCGGTGCAAGGCGGGAGGGTGGTTTTTTCCCTATGCCGCTGATTTTTGAGTGTTTTGGCGCTCAAGGCGCGGTCTTGCCAATCAAACCGTCAGAGCGCCGTTTGCGCATCCAAAAGGGCGCTGGGCGCTCTCATGAAAACGCCCGGACAGAGCCGGGCGTTTTCAAGTCGCAATAAGATGGTTCTGCGGTCAGGCGATGGTCTTGCCGAACGCGACGGCGGTGTCGGCCATGCGGTTGGAAAAACCCCATTCATTGTCGTACCAGGACAGCACCGAAACGAAGTTGCCGTCCATGACCTTGGTCTGGTCGAGCGCCATGATCGAGGAATGCGGATCGTGGTTGAAGTCGATCGATACGTTCGGGTGATGGGTGACGGCGAGAATGCCCTTCAGCTTGCCGTTGGAGGCGGCGATCACCGCCTCGTTGATCTCCTGTACGGTCGTCGGCCGCTTGGCGATGAACTTGAAATCGACGACCGAGACGTTCGGCGTCGGTACGCGGATGGAGATGCCGTCGAGCTTGCCCTTGAGGTCGGGCAGCACCAGGCCGATCGCCTTGGCCGCGCCGGTCGAGGTCGGGATCTGCGACAGGGCCGCGGCGCGGGCGCGGTAGAGATCCTTATGCATGGTGTCCAGCGTCGGCTGGTCGCCGGTGTAGGAGTGGATCGTCGTCATCATGCCCTTCTCGATGCCGACGGCCTCATGCAGCACGGCTGCCAGCGGCGCTAGGCAGTTGGTGGTGCAGGAGGCGTTCGAGATGACGATGTGGTCCTTGGTCAGCTTGTCATGGTTGATGCCATAAACGACGGTGAGATCGGCGCCCTCCGCAGGCGCCGAGACGAGGACGCGCTTGGCGCCGGCGGTCAGATGCGCCGCGGCCTTGTCGCGGGCGGTGAAGATGCCGGTGCATTCGAGCGCGATGTCGATGCCGAGCTCCTTCCACGGCAACTGCGTCGGGTCCTTGATCGCGGTGACCTTGAATTTTTCGGTGCCGACGGTGATCTGGTCACCGTCAACCGTCACTTCATGCGGGAAGCGGCCATGCACGCTGTCGAAGCGCAGCAGATGCGCGTTGGTCTCGACCGGGCCGAGGTCGTTGACGGCGACGACGTCGATGTCCTTGCGGCCGGATTCGTGGATGGCGCGCAGGATGTTGCGGCCGATGCGGCCGAATCCGTTGATGGCAACTCTGACGGTCATTTTTCTCTCCCTGGGAGTTGGAGGCCGAAGATCAAGTCCGCAGCTTCATAACGGCGGGCTGTCAAAGAATCCAGCCGTCGATGGGTTGGATTTAAGTCCACCAGACGGAGGCTGCCCGCAAAACCGCTATGCGCGGTCTCGCGGGTGTCTGGCTTTACTCGCCGTGCAGGCGGGCTTCCGCCGCCTTCACCGTCGCTTCCGCGGTGATGCCGAAATGCGGATAGAGCTGTTCGATCGTGCCAGACGCGCCGAAGCCGGTCATGCCGATGAAGATGCCGTCGGTGCCGATGAAATGATCCCAGCCCTGGCGGATGCCGGCTTCGATGGCGATCTTGATCGGCGCGTTGCCGATCGTCTTGTTGCGATAGTCGGCGCTCTGCTTGTCGAACAATTCGAAGCAGGGGACAGAGACGACGCGGGTCGGATGGCCGTGCTTCTCCAATGCCTCGCGCGCCGCCAGCGCAATCTCGATCTCGGAACCCGAAGCGAAGATCGTCACCGCCGCATCGCCACTGGCGGCGGCCAGCTCATAGGCGCCCTGGCGGCTGAGGTTTTCCGCAACGAAATCGTTGCGCACCGCCGGCAGGTTCTGCCGGGTCAGCGCCAGCGTCGAAGGCGTCTTTTCCTGCTCGATGGCCAGCTGCCAGCATTCGGCGGTCTCGACCGCGTCGGCCGGGCGGAAGACATTGTGGTTCGGAATGGCGCGCAGTGCGGCCAGATGCTCGACCGGCTGATGGGTCGGGCCGTCTTCGCCGAGACCGATGGAATCATGGGTCATGACGAAGATCGAGCGGATGCCCATCAGCGAGGCGAGCCGCATCGACGGACGGGCGTAGTCGGAAAAGCACATGAAGGTGCCGCCATAGGCGATGATGCCGCCATGCAGCGTCAGTCCGTTGAGCGCGGCAGCCATGCCGTGCTCGCGGACGCCATAGTGAACGTAGCGCTGGCCGTAATCGTCTGATGTGATGTTCTTGGTCTGGCTGGTCTTGGTGTTGTTGGAGCCGGTCAGGTCGGCTGAGCCGCCGATGGTTTCCGGCACCGCGCCGTTGATGATTTCGAGCGCCATTTCCGACGATTTGCGGGTGGCGACCTTCGGTTTGTCAGCGGCGAGCTTCTTCTTGTAATCAGTGATGACGGCGTCGAAATTCGCCGGCAGCTCGCCACTGATGCGACGCTCGAATTCGCTGCGCAATTGGGCGTCGGCCTTGGCAAGGCGGCCTTCCCAGTCGGTGCGTGCCTTGATGCCCGTCTTGCCGGCGTCGCGCCAGGCATCGAGGATATCGGCAGGAAGCTCGAAAGGCGGATAATCCCAACCGAAGAATTTTCTCGCGCCGGCGATTTCCTCAGCGCCGAGCGGCGAACCGTGTGCCTTGTTGGTGCCGGCCTTGGTCGGCGCGCCGAAGCCGATCGTCGTCTTGCAGGCGATCATCGTCGGCTTGTCGGAATGGCGGGCCGCCTCGATGGCATAGGCGATCGCTTCCGGATCCTGGCCGTCGATGTGGCTGGCGTTCCAGCCGGATGCCTGGAAGCGGGCAACCTGATCGGTGTTGTCGGCCAGCGACACCGGGCCGTCGATCGAGATGTTGTTGTTGTCCCAAAAGACGATCAGCTTGTTCAGCTTGAGATGTCCGGCAAGTGCGATGGCCTCCTGCGAGACGCCTTCCATCAGGCAGCCGTCGCCGGCCAGCACATAGGTGTAGTGGTCGACGAGGTCATTGCCGAAGGCGGCATTCATGATGCGCTCGCCGAGTGCGAAGCCAACCGAATTGGCAAGGCCCTGGCCGAGCGGGCCGGTCGTCGTCTCGATGCCGGCGGCATGGCCATATTCGGGATGGCCTGCCGTCCTCGACCCCACTTGCCGAAAATGCTTGATCTGGTCGAGAGTGATATCCTCGTAGCCGGTCAGATAAAGCAGCGAATAAAGCAGCATCGAACCGTGGCCGGCCGACAGGATGAAACGGTCGCGATCGGGCCAATGCGGGCTCTTCGCATCGTATTTCAGGAACCGCGTGAACAGCACCGTGGCAATGTCGGCGCAGCCCATGGGCAGGCCGGGGTGGCCGGACTGGGCCTTCTCGACGGCGTCCATGGAAAGAAAACGGATCGCATTGGCCATCCGGTCATGTCGTTCACGCGAGGTCATGCTTCCTCCAGTGTGGGGGTTTGGGGCCTTGGGAGAGCCCTGGAAAAGGGTGCGCGACACATAGCAGGCGCGGCTTTTTAGTCAACAAACCGGCGCGCTTTTGCCGATCTTGTTAGTCAATAAACCGGCGCTTTTGCCGGTCTTGTGATGGCCCCAGAAGGGCTTTGGCGGCTCTACATTAGCGTTAGCAGGGGACAGTCGCGAGAGCTTTGTTGACGTCACCTTCACACGGCGGGTAATGTTTCAGACATAACGCGTTCTGAACGTGGATGATTCGGTGACGGGCAGGGCGCAGGACGAAAGCCATGACCGGGGAAACGACACTCAAGGAAGTCATCGCCAGGCTGGGTAAGGCCATCGAAGGGCTGGAAAATGCCGTCGCGGCCAAGCTCGAGCACGAGCGCGACTATACGGAAGCCGAGGCGGAGGTGCAGCGCATGAACGCCGACCGCTCGCGGCTGGCGCAGGAACTCGACAATTCCGAAGCGCGCGCCGAACGGCTGGAAGACGCCAACAAGGAAGTGTCGCGTCGGCTGGTGACCGCCATGGAAACCATCCGCGCCGTGTTGGACAGATAGGGGCTGGCCCAATGGCACAAGTCACGGTTTCCATCGACGGCAAGCAGTATCGCATGGCTTGCGACGAGGGCCAGGAAGAGCATCTGATCGACCTTGCCGAGCGCTTCGACCGCTATGTCTCGCATCTGAAGGATTCGTTCGGCGAGATCGGCGACCAGCGGCTGACGGTGATGGCCGGCATCATGGTCATGGACGAGCTTTCGGAATTGCAAAAACGCGTCAAGGGCATGGAAAGCGAAGTGCTGACGCTGCGCAAGACGCGTGACGATGCGCTGACCAAGGCCGACAAGAACGATTCCGTGCTGACCCAAGCGCTTGGCGCGCTCGCCCAGCGCATGGAAGACTTGGCGACGACGCTGGCGGTGAACAAGGGCTGAGCCAGCGCAGCGAAATTTCTGCTGCATTTGCCGAGAAGCAATGAAAATTTTTCGCCGCCGGCCTTGATGCCGGCGCAACAGGCGTTTGAAGGATGACGCCGGAGTGGTAGAAAGGCAAAAGCAGCGCCGGTCAATGCCGGCTGCAATCTGCACTCACAGGGTAGGGACACGTCATGAGCCTCCGTATCAACGATACCGCGCCGGATTTCACGGCCGAAACCACGCAAGGGACGATCAGCTTCCACGACTGGATCGGTGACGGCTGGGCGGTGCTTTTCAGCCATCCGAAGAATTTCACGCCGGTCTGCACGACCGAACTCGGCACGATGGCCGGCCTGGAAGGCGAGTTCAAGAAGCGCAACGTCAAGATCATCGGCATTTCCGTCGACCCGGTCGAAAGCCATGGCAAATGGCAGGATGATATCAAGAAGGCGACCGGCCAATCGGTGAACTATCCGCTGATCGGCGACAAGGACCTCAAGGTCGCCAAGCTTTACGAAATGCTGCCGGCGGGTGCCGGCGAAACCTCGGAAGGGCGCACGCCTGCCGACAATGCCACGGTGCGTTCGGTCTACGTCATCGGCCCCGACAAGAAGATCAAGCTGGTTCTCACCTATCCGATGACCACCGGCCGCAACTTCGATGAGATCCTGCGCGCGATCGATTCCATACAGTTAACCGCCAAGCACCAGGTGGCGACGCCGGCGAACTGGAAGCAGGGCGAAGACGTCATCATCACCGCCGCTGTTTCCAATGAGGACGCGATCAAGCGTTTCGGCGCCTACGAGACGATCCTGCCGTATCTCCGGAAGACCAAGCAGCCCTCCGCCTGAGCGGCCAGGCGGCACGGAAGGATTTTCGACCTTTTGCTTCGGCGAAGCATGCGGTGCTTGACGGCGTGGCGCTGGCGAATGACCATGCTCTTCTTTTACCCCGGCAGGGAAAACCATTCCTGCCGGGTGGGAGTTGAGGGAGCCGGGATTGGACGCAACATCGGCTAAGCTGCAGGTGGCAGGCTTTTACGACAAGCCGAGCGGGTCCATCCAGTATGTCGTCGCCGACCCGCAGACGCGACGATGCGCAATCATCGATCCGGTCCTCGATTTCGACGAGAAGTCCGGCGCCACGGCGACGAAAAATGCCGACGCTCTGCTCGATTTCATCAGGGAAAACGGGCTGGAGGTCGAGTGGATCCTCGACACGCACCCGCATGCGGACCATTTCTCGGCGGCCCACTATCTCAGCACGAAGACAGGAGCGCCCACCGCGATCGGCGAGAAGGTCGTCGGCGTCCAGAAATTGTGGAAGGCGATCTACAACTGGCCGGATTTTCCTGCCGACGGATCCCAGTGGAACAGGCTGTTTGCCGATGGCGAGACCTTTTCGGTCGGCGGCATTCCGGCAAAGGTGCTTTTTTCACCCGGCCACACGCTGGCCTCGATCACCTATGTGATCGGCGACGCCGCTTTCATCCATGATACGCTGTTCATGCCGGACAGCGGCACGGCGAGAGCGGACTTTCCCGGCGGCAGTGCGGCGCAACTCTGGCGCTCGATCCAGGATATCCTCGCGCTGCCGGACGAGACACGTCTGTTCGTCGGTCATGACTACCAGACGGGAGGACGCGAACCCTTGTGGGAGAGCACGGTCGCGGAACAGAAATCCAAGAACACCCATGCTGCCGCCTGCAGGACAGAGGCCGATTTCGTGGCATTGCGCGAGGCGCGCGACAGGACGCTGCCGATGCCGAGGCTGATCCTGCATGCGCTGCAGGTCAACATGAACGGCGGGCGGCTGCCGGAACCGGAATCCAACGGCCGCCGCTATCTGAAGTTTCCGTTGGATTGCCTTTGATGAGTCGTTGGCAGACGGCACTACGCATTCCGGGAAGTCAGCGCGCGGTGCGATCTGCCTCTTCTCCCCGTCACTATACGGTCACTATACGGGGAGAAGGTGGCGGCAGCCGGATGAGGGGCAGCGCAGACGCCAGCTAGTCTAGCTTCAGAGTTTTGTTCGGCGGACTAAATGTTCATACGTGATTTGCCAAGGGTCGCTCTCGGACGATCTTTCCTCGCCGATCCAATAGAAGCTGTCGGCAGTGATCTCAGTGAAACGCCATCGAGTTTTCAGACCGCGCGAGTCAGTGCCGAGTTGGACAATGTCCTTACCCTCGGCCCGCCCGATCTGGCGCGAGTGATCTCGGTTGAGCGGGTCGTTCCATATGATGTGCCAGCCATCGATCCCAGGATCGAAGATGCGCAAAGTCGTGCCATACATCGTGGACGGCGCAGGGCGCTTGGGCCTGATCCAGACGTCCTGAATCGCGCGGCCTTCGAGCACCCAGCCAAAATGGCATTCTCCATTCCACTTCTGGATTGTGCCGTCGTCGAGGTAGTGGACCGTGTCCATTTCCCAGCTTCCAATTAGCCATCCATACAGGTCCATGTCTTTCGCTCGGTCGGCTGGGGGACCTTCGGATCCGAGAGCGGTTAGAAACGGAGAAATCGTCATCGTCATACTGCCTTTGGTTTCCAAATAGGCGAGCTCAACTGAGCGCAGCCCCGGCGGCCCATTGTCGTGCCCGCTTGCCGCAAGCGCCACCTTTGTGAAATTTCGCGACGGAAGCCGTGTCGGCGCCGGAACATTGCCGCCACAATTTGCAGCGTTGCGGTTTCCAGGGCTTGGGGAAAATTGCTATAATGCCGCTATGAGCCGGCCAGGCTGATCACACCGATGATTGAGTGGTTTATGGCGACGGATCGGGCGTTCGCGAAGGTGCGGCGGAACCGGCAACCCTAGCTAGAATATGACACCAAGCGACAGTTCCTCTGGCAGTCCGAGGACCAATAAAAAAGGCGGCGCCAGTTGCCTGACGCCGCCGTTATTTGTTGCCGTCGGAAGCTTTACGCCGCCGGCTGCGCCTCGATGGTGCGCAGGGCCTGCATCTGGCGCTTGGCCGCGGCCTTGACCGCGTCCTGCACCTTCTCGAAGGCGCGCACCTCGATCTGGCGCACGCGCTCGCGGCTGATGTCGAACTCGGCCGACAGCTCTTCCAGCGTCAGCGGCTCCTCGGCCAGGCGGCGCGCCTCGAAGATGCGCCGCTCGCGCTCGTTGAGCACGGCCAGAGCGCCCGACAGCATACCGCGCCGGTTTTCCAGCTCGTCCTGCTCGATCAGCGCTTCTTCCTGGCTTTCGTGGTCGTCGACCAGCCAGTCCTGCCATTCACCTGATTCACCTTCGCTCGCCCGGATCGGTGCGTTGAGCGAGGCGTCGCCCGACAGGCGGCGGTTCATCGACACCACCTCCGCTTCGGACACGTTGAGGCGGGTGGCGATCTCGGTGATCTGGTCGGGCTTCAAATCGCCGTCGTCGAGCGCCTGGATCTTGCCCTTCACCTTGCGCAGGTTGAAGAACAGACGCTTCTGGTTGGCGGTTGTGCCCATCTTGACCAGGCTCCACGAGCGCAGGATGTATTCCTGGATCGAGGCCTTGATCCACCACATGGCATAGGTGGCGAGCCGGAAGCCGCGCTCCGGTTCGAATTTCTTGACGGCCTGCATCAGGCCGACATTGCCTTCCGAGATCACTTCGCCGATCGGCAGGCCGTAGCCGCGATAGCCCATGGCGATCTTGGCGACGAGCCGCAGATGGCTGGTGACGAGCTTGTGCGCAGCCGTGGTGTCCTCATGCTCGGCGTAACGCTTGGCGAGCATGTACTCTTCCTGCGGCTGAAGCATCGGAAAGCGACGGATTTCTTCCAGGTAGCGGCTGAGGCCGCCTTCGCCGGAAACGATACTGGGTAATGATTGGGCCATGATAGCGCCCCTCTCTCTTGGAGTGGTGCCCCCGAAACGCGGCGGACATACGTCGCGACGCCAAAGGCTCGTCGCGACAACCGGTGTATATAGGAACAAAACCAGAAAGGACAGCATTGGTTCAACACGAAACAGTGTGTCACGTTAAAGTGAACAACGCCGGTCAGGTTTTTGCCGATCAGGTTTTGAGTGGATGGAAGGTGGTTCAGAGTTTGCGAAAGCCGTCCACGAGTTCCTCCATATCCCTCGGTACCGGCGCCTCGAACCTCATCGTTAAATGGGTGGTCGGATGCCGAAATTCAAGGAGGCGGGCGTGCAATGCCTGTCGCGGAAATGCCTTCACCCGGCCTTTCAGCGGCTCGGGCAGCCGGTTCGCCTTGGTGCGAAACGCCTGGCCATAATCGGGATCGCCGACGACCGGATGGCCGATATGAGCCATGTGGACGCGGATCTGATGGGTGCGGCCGGTCTCGAGTCGGCATTCGACCAGGCTTGCCGTGGCAAATTCCTTTTGCAGCTCGCCGAAGCGCTCGACCACGGTGAAATGGGTGACAGCGTGGCGGGCATCGTCGCGGTCCTCCGGCACCACGGCACGGCGCACGCGGTCGGCGGCGCGGCCGAGCGGCTCGTCGACCGTGCCTGTCGGTCTCGTCGGTATGCCCCAGACCAGCGCAAGATAGGCGCGTTTGAGATCGCCGGTCAGGCCATGGTCGGCAAAGGCCTCCGACAACGACTTGTGGGCGCGATCGGTCTTGGCGACGACCATGACGCCGCTGGTCTCCTTGTCCAGGCGATGGACGATGCCCGGCCGCCGCACACCGCCGATGCCGGAAAGACTGTCGCCGCAATGGTGGATCAGCGCGTTGACCAGCGTGCCGGTCCAGTTGCCGGCGCCGGGATGGACGACCAGCCCCGGCGGCTTGTTGATGACGATCAATTCGTTGTCTTCATAGAGGACGTCGAGCGCGATGTTCTCGCCTTGCGGCTCCGCCGGCTCCGGCTCCGGCATGTCGACCGACACGCGGTCACCGGCCGCCATCTTGCGCTTCGTCTCGTTGACCGGCTGGCCGCCGACCTTGACCGCGCCCTGTCTGATCAGCATCTGCACCCGGCTGCGCGACATGTCCGGACCGAGCTTGCCCGCCAGCCATTGGTCGAGGCGCTGGCCGGCCGCATCGGGACCGGCTTCCAGCACGACCGATCCCCCGTTTGGCGGTCCCCCGTCTGGCGATCCGCCCTCCATTAATCCATCCTCTATCAATATGGGGGCCTCTTCGTTATGAGCGCTCATAGAAAATCGTTCCGGAATGTTTTGCCATGGCTGCTGCCGACGAAGACGAGGAAAAGCCGCTCGACCCCGAAGTTGAAAAGGTGCGCAAGAAGCTCGTCCGCTTCGTCGCCATCAATCTCGGCCTGCTGTTCATCGCCCTTATGGTGGTGATCGCAGCCCTTGTCTACAAAACGCGCACCGCGCCGCCGGCCAGCTCGCCGCCCAATAATCCATCACTTGCCGACGACATCCAAGCGCCATCAGGCGAGCCGCTGACCGGCGACATCGTGCTGCCGGTCGGCGCCAAGGTCATCAGCCAGTCGCTTGCCGGCAACCGCGTCTCCATCGATGCGGAGCTTGCCGACGGCAGCCGTGCCATTTTTGTCTACGACATCACTGAGCGCCGTATCATCGGTCGCTTTTCGATCCGCAACAAATGACTGGTTTCGCCGAAAATCGCCGCGTCGCGACCGTCACTCTTGTCGTCGCGAATTACGATGAGGCGATCGCCTGGTATGTCGACAGGCTGGGCTTTCTGCTCATCGAGGACGTCGATCTTGGCGGTGGCAAGCGCTGGGTCACGGTGGCGCCGGCCAACGGACAAGGCGCGAGGCTGCTGCTGGCCGAAGCGGCCGATGATGCGCAAAGGGATAGCATCGGCAACCAGACCGGCGGCCGCGTCTTTTTGTTTCTTGAAACCGACGATTTTGTCCGCGACCATGCGGCAATGCTCGCAAAGGGCGTCGAATTCCGAGAGGCGCCCCACCACGAGGCCTATGGCACGGTGGCGGTTTTCGCCGATCTCCACGGAAATCTCTGGGACCTGATCGAACCAAAACGATAGGATTGCAACGGATAGTTTCCCGGCACCATCGACTGTCCGAAGCCCAGTTGCTTTTTCCCAGCCGTCAGCCTATATCGCCGGTTCTTGAACGCGCCCATCGTCTAGCGGTCAGGACACCGCCCTCTCACGGCGGGAACAGGGGTTCGATTCCCCTTGGGCGTACCAAGAATTTCAAGCACTTAGCTGGCCGACAAGTTTTTTATCCAACGTTTGCGGAATTCGATTTTTCCAGAACCTGGTAGTTGGCGCTCTTTCCCATGTAGATTTGTCATAGCGCCGATTCTTTCCAGCACGTGTCAGCGAGTCGCACAGATGGACCGTAGTCAGTTGACTATATCGCCTAGCAGCGATCATCACAGGGCATTGGTGGCGCTCAATCAAACGCTCTTGCAGACGGTGAAGGAAGTCACCGGAAAGACCGCTCCTTGGGTGCCCTGGGGAACGACCGGGCCGGTGCTGCCGCGGTCACACTGAAAGCACGTTGCCCGCTTACCGCAATTGCGGCATCCTCTCTGCCACGAAGAGTGCAGCGCGCGTTTTGGGCGAACCTGGAAAAACCAATATGGCAGCAGATAAACCGACCCGGCCCACAACGGGTCGAGTAGCAGTAGCCCTCGGCGCGGCGGGATTTGTTGCCATTACCGTCAGCCTTATCGTCGCGCTATTTTCGATATACGGCCACGACGCCTGGTGGGTCGGTCCAATCGGCACCGGTGTAGCCATCTGGTTGGGAAATATGGCCTACCATCGGGTGAAGGACGGGGCGTAGGGCCTACCCATGGGGCCTCCATCAATTGGGGACGCGGACCGTAGCAAACCGCCCCCCTTTGTGCGAGGTTAGGGCTCATAACGAAGGGGATTTCGCATGCATCCAAGTAATACGCTTGCAAAGCCGAAGGTTTGAGGAGTCTTCCGAAACAAGTGCTCCGCTTCGCCATTGCGTGGCGGCTGTGGCCTCTCCAGCCTGTCGGCGGATCAATCCTCTTCCCAGAAATCCTACAACGAGGCGTGACGAAGGTCTTGCTCGCCCCTTAGGTGCTTACGCGGGTGCCCGGCCAGGGTCGCCGCTGACTTCCCGCAAGTCGGCAGTGGCCATTCGCCGCTTCTGGCGCAGCGCGGCCGATTGAATTAGCATCGCCTCATCAAGCCTGTGGGCCGGCCGAGCATATCCGGTGCCAATAGAGCGCGGTGGATGCGACGTCGAACCCGTTCGGCATAGAGAGGGGAAACCTTGGGAGAGGGCCAATGCAGAAACTGCAATCGCAGGGCGTTCATCACATCACGCTGGTCGGCGCCGGGCGCCAGACTTCGATCGATTTCTGGGAAGGCGTGCTTGGCATGCCTTTTATCTTCGAGCAGCCCAATCTCGACAAGGCGAGCGAAAGCCACCTCTATTTCGATCCCGGCGACGGCCGGCTGATCACCATCTTCACCGACGAGAGCCGTGCGCCCGGCCAGCGGCGCCCGCCGACCGCTACAGGCTGCCGCCATCATATAGCCTTTGCGGTGTCGCGCGTGCCCGTCCAGCACGCCGTTGG
>NZ_JBVVQC010000009.1:33423-105375 GCF_055811515.1 Mesorhizobium sp. WSM4841 | reverse complement strand
CCACCCCCCCCCCCGCCCCCCCCCCCCCCTATTTAGGCGCCCCCCCCCGCGCGCCCCCCACCACCCCCCCCCCCCCCCCCCGCCCGCCGCGCCCCCCCCCCCCCCCCCCCGACCGATACTGGCTGCGTCCATCATATCGCGTTTGCGGTGTCGCGCGTCACCTTCCTGCAGGCGGTTGCCAGGCTCGACGAGCGCGCCATGAAGCACAGCGGCGTCAAGGATCGCGGTTTTATGGATTCGATCTATTTCGAGGATCCGCTCGGCCTGCTGATCGAGCTAGCCTCCTACCGTTTCGAGCCGCCGGCGGGATTTACCCATGCCGACGTGCTGATGCAGGCGCACAAGATCCGCGTCGCGCGCGGCGACTACGCAATCGCCGAAGTGCATCTCGCCGACGCGATTCAGGCGCTTGTCGAGCGCTCCCGCGCGACCTTGTCGGAGGACCGGGCGCCGAAAAATCCATACTGACGACAGCACCCCGAGGGAGGACCACAATGGCAAAGACGACAACGAAGAGTGCGAAGAAGCCGGCTGCCAAGGCCGCCACGAAACCAGCTGCCAAGGCCGCGACAAAGCCTGCAGCCAAGGCGTCGAATGCTTCCGCCAAGTTGGCAACGAAAGCCGCCGCAAAACCTGCAGACAAGGCATCCGCGAAGTCCGCGCGGAAGGCCAAGGCGAAATCAGCGAAAAAACCCGCGTTGACGCTCAGCATGCTGAAGCCGAGCGTCAACAATTTGAGCGTGCGGGTATTTGTGCGCGCGGCCGGGCTCGATCATTCCGAGACCGACGTATGGGGCCACACACGCTCGCCCGAATACATGGCGCGAAACCCGGCCCACCTGACGCCGATGATCGAGGACAAGGGCTTGCCGAGAGGCGTCTTGTGGGAAAGCTGCGCCATCATGCAGTATCTCGCCAACAAGCATGGGCTGGAGAAATTATATCCCAAGGCGCCGGCCAAGCGGGCAATGATCGACAGCGCCATGTTCTACCTGATCGGCACGCTCTACCCCTATGTCGCGCGCGCCACCTATCCTGCGCTGAACTTCCCACAATATGCCGGCGAGGTTGGTCACAGCGACGCCCACCCCGACAGGAAGTCGGAAGCCCAGAAGGCCGCGGCGGCCGCAATTGCTGAGCCGCTGGAGGTCTTTCACAGCTTCTTCAGGAACGGCAAGCCGTTCATCGGCGGCAAGAACCCGTCAATCGCCGACATCCGCCTGGCGGCGACGCTCGAATTCCTGGCCGTCATCGACTACGCGCTGCCCCAATGGGCAAAAGACTACATGGCGGCGATCGAGAAGAAGCTCGGCAAGGCCTACGCCGAGCCGGCCGCCGACGTGCGCGGCTATATCGCCTATGTGAAGTCGCAGGCCGGGGCGTGAGGCTTTCGCTCTAACGGATTTGCTTGCCCAGGCCGACCTAAACCGAGGCCGAAGGCCCGCCGCCTTTTACGGGACGTAAGAATGTTTGAAGCGTCGACGACGAAGCGACGGTTGACCTGGCGGCAGCGGTCCTGATGATCGGGCCTGCGCGGGTGGCGTCCATGGAAGGGACTGTATATGACCCGCAAACTACCCTTATTCGCCGCGTTCGGTCTGGCGCTTGCTGCCCTGGCGGCGTGTGACCAAACTCAATCGGCAGGAACGCAGGCGACGACCGCTGGCCAATTGCCGCCACCTCCAGCCGACACGATGACGCCGGCACCCGCAACCCCGCCGCCAGCTCAGACCGCCCCTGTTCAGTAGCAGATCGTAGTTCAAAAAATAGAACCCTCGCCCGAGGCGGGGGTTCGCTTTCGGCATCGCGGTCGCAAATCGGCGCGGGCTGATTGATGTTGCGCTCGTCGTTCAGGGGCCGAATATCACGAGCTCGGTGAACGTCAGATCTCCGAGCGAGGGTGGTCTGGGGCCCCTGAAGTACTTCAGCCCTCTGTTGGGGCGGTACCACCCGAACAGACCTGCAATCGGTTCCTTGGCGTCGACGACGCAAAGCAGGATGCCGCTTCGCCAGAGAAAGCGTCCGATGGCACCGGCGCACCGGCTCAAATCTGCGAGAGAGCGGCAATAGACAATCTGATAGGATGGGATAAGACCGCGCAATATCCGGCGCGGCATCAATACGAAAGGAAACACTGCTCCGTCGCAAATGCAAATCAATGACAGGCAGCCCAGCGCGGAGTGTTCCGAGAGTATGTATCTCTCACTGTCGGACAGCATCGCCATTTCCGCAAGATCGGGACGAGCTTCGAGCACGCGACATGACCGCGGCACCGAACTAAAAGCCGGCAAGAAGGCAAATTGTCCGCTGGAAAAGAGGCGAAAGCCGAGCGCCAAATTGTGCTTTAATGTAGCAGGCGCCGGCGAAACGTTCGTGTAGGTCACGTCTTTTTGCTTGAGAATCGTCGTAATCAGCTTGATGGCATAGGGGCGGAATTCTTCGTCGACGGACCAGCTCGAAAGGTTGCAGCGGATTTCATCGCCTACCTGCCTGCGATAGCGGGTATAAAGGGTCAGCACGACGCCGACGATCCGACCAGTCTCCTCCAAAGCAAAGCCGTATTGTTGGCATTCGGCGATAGCAGGCCGCTGCGACAATCGGGTCAGCGCTTGTATCCAGTAACTCCGGTCACGCTCCGGAAAGCCCCGGCAGAGGCAGTCGACTACTCCTTCCCAATCGGCTTCGCGAATTGGTCGACAGCGAACGCCGGGAGGGAGAGCGCCAAGTACGGCCATAAATCGACTTCCAGAATGCGATAGTTACTTCGATATGTCTCACGCGCCAACATGTTGGTGTACAACGATTAAGAGTCTGTGCTGCTTTTTAAGACGACTTTCCGCACTCATCACGAAAACGCAGATCAGATTTGCCATGACGCGCAGATGAGCAGATCCGGTCGGTTAAGGATTCGTTAACCAAATCCCTATCTACTGATTGGCAATTCACCTCCAATTCGTGACCACGGATGTACTGGCGCGGTCGAGGTGGAAAGGAAAGGTCGGCCATGTGCCGGCCTTTTGTTCGTTTCCCGGGAAGCTGCGGCCTGACATTCGTCATTGTCGTTTGGCATCAAGCCTTCAAAACATCGGCCTTTGCAAAAGATCGGGCCATTGCAAACATATTGTCTTCGCCGCCATTGTCCGTACCATATTGCTGTGCGGGCAAGGCGGAAGGACGAGGACTTGCAATGAAATGCACGGCAGGACTGTCGGTGACTGCCGGCGCGATATTGGCAGGCGTCAGCTGTCAATCGAATGCCGCATCGCTGAACACCATGGACGATGTCGGAGCTGCGATCCAGGCGTGCTGGACCCCGCCGGTGAATGCCGGGAATTCAACCGTCACATTGAGTTTCAGTTTCAAGCGCAACGGCACGCTGATCGGCCCGCCCAGGCCGACTGCCATCAATGTGACTGGCGACGCGAAGGCACGGCAATCCTTTGTCGATGCAGCGATCGCCGCCCTGGAACGCTGCTTGCCGCTGAGCTTTTCGCCGGCGCTCGCCCAAGGGATTGCAGGCAGCGTCTTCACCCTGCAATTCGGCTCGCCCAAACAGTAGCCGGGCGTCATCCCAGGCAAAGCCCGCTCGTTTCCCGGCGGGCCATTCAGCCACGCGTTGCTAGCGTCACCTCAAGCGATCGGACGGTTTCCAGTTCACGAGATGTCAGTGTTGGGCGCGTCTCGCATTGACATGGCGTGCCAATTCCGGCGCCTCGAAGACGTAGTCGCTCCAGGCCGATTCCGGAATCTGGCCAGCCAGATAACATTCCAGCAAAAGACTTTGCTCAGGACTGAGAGGTCTCGGCGCGCGCTCATGATCCAGTCCCAGCGAGTGAAACAGATTTCTGGGCGAGTGAAACAGATTTCTGGTCAGGTCCGAGACAGTGAAGTGAATCGACATGTGCGGTCTCCTTTGACCATCCAGCGCATGACCCCAAAATCGGGATCAACCTTCGCTCCGCTGCCCTTCGGTTCGGCAAGGACCATGCGCCAAACGAAACGTCACAGCGGCCCTTTCTGCGTCCAAAGAGACGCGGGGCGCCGCAAATACGGACGCGCGGCGCTGCAATGGCCGTTTAACGTCGAAGGCGGGATAAAGTTTCAACGTGGCTGGCGGTAACACCGGATTGATCGGGGCGCTGGATCGATCGGGCAGCCCGAAACCCACCAGTCAGTTCATACTTTCGGCGATCGCGTGCGCGTCTGACCGAACCGCTGCGTCAGGTGCGCAGGCAGCGTTTGAGGAGGGATATTTGGCTGCCACCGTTTGAATGCCGGCCGGCTATTCGCAGACCATGCGGACCCGTTTTCCGGGTTGGCTGACGTTCCTGCAGGTGAGCGGTTTTGTCGGCTCGGATGACGGCATCGGCGGATCGTTGGAAATCCTCCTGACGTGCCTTCTCGGCGCCACGGGAGTCTTGATACCGGGAGCCGTCGCCCTTTTCGGCGTTTCGGGCGCCACAGGAAAGACATCGGTCTGCAGCAGCTGCTGCTGTTCGGCTTGCGCCTGCTGCGGCGGCCTGTCCCAGAACCGCCGGACATCGAGCGGCCTTGGAATGACGACGGTGCCGTCGTAGCTGCGCGAACAGCCGCTCCCCAACAGCAGCATCGGGCACAGGAAAAAAGGCAGGATCCGTCCCAACATCGGCAACACCCTTGCGGGATTTATAACGCGGCTTCGGCTCTGCCGACAACCGTCGGAATACACCGCGGGCAAGGCTAGCGCATGACCCGGAGAATCGGAATCGATTTCGCTGGGGATCATGCGCAAAATCAAAGTGCCGCAATGTCCCTAGACTAGCGCGACCGGAGGCGGGCATGGACGATTGCCTGCCCAAGCCCATCAGCCCCAGGGCCTTGCTCGAAAAGGTCGAGCGCTGGCTCGGCGCGGACGGAGAAATCCAGCGCAACGCGGGATTGGCATCCCCGTCAGGCCGTAGAGTTCAGCCGCGATTCGGCGACGCGTTGCGAGCAAGACTATGGTGCGATCGCACCATACCAAAGCGTGCGTCCGGTTGGGACAATAAGCGCATTCGAGTTCCGCCCCTCCGGTTACGGGCGGGAGCAGCGACCGCCGGCAAGAAGCAGGGTCAGATTTACCCCAACGGACCTGTTTCGGCGATGGCGCGGCCATGACCTCCTTGGCCGCATGCAACGCGCTCCCGCCCGGATTTTCTTTTTCGGCGCCAATTGTTCGCCTGTCGAGGGCAAATGTCGGCCGGAAATCGTGCAAGCTGCTGATTCCAGCGGCAAACCACGGCTGTGCCGGCGAGACCCGCGGCGCTTCCTTTTCGACACGGCAGTGCCGCGTTACCGGGCTGACATCAAACTGTCATGTGACTGTAATAATCGGAGGCTATTGGCCTCAGCGGGCGCCGAAGGAATGGCGCCGAGAGACTATTTTCCGAACAGGAGCAGGCCACATGAAGAAATTCCTCCTTACGGCGTCGGCCGCGGCGCTTGCGCTCGCCGCGTCGGCTGGTTATGCCGCCGCGCGCGACCAGATTCAAATCGTCGGTTCGTCCACAGTGTTCCCCTTCACGACGGCTGTCGCTGAAAAGCTCGGCCAGAGCGGAAAGATCAAGACCCCGGTCGTCGAGTCGACTGGCACCGGCGGCGGCATGAAGCTGTTTTGCCAGGGCGTCGGCGAAAATACCGCTGACTTCACCAATGCCTCGCGCGCCATCAAGGACAGCGAACTTAAGACCTGCAAGGCAAACGGCGTGACGCCGGTCGAGATCAAGGTCGGCTTCGACGGCATCGTACTCGCGAACTCGAAGGCAGGGGCTGTCGTCGATCTGACCAAGGAACAGGTTTTCAAGGCGCTCGCCAAGAACGTCGCTGTTGACGGCAAGGTCGTCCCCAACCCCTACAAGAACTGGTCGGATGTCGATGCGTCGCTTCCCGCGACAAAGATCGAGGTGCTTGGCCCGCCGCCGACATCTGGCACGCGCGATGCGTTCGTCGAGCTCGTCATGGACGCGGCCTGCCAGGAAGAAGTGAAGGCGGCTAATGAAAAGGGCTGCGGCGAGATCCGCGAAGACGGCGCTTTTGTCGAGGCCGGCGAAAACGACAATCTGATCGTCCAGAAGCTGGAAGCCAACCCCAATGCCTTCGGCATCTTTGGCTTCTCGTTCCTTGACCAGAACGCCGACAAGCTGCAGGGCCACAAGGTCGACGGCGTCGAGCCGACCTTCGAGAACATTGCATCCGGCGATTATGGCGTTTCCCGCTCGCTCTATGTCTATGCCAAGAAAGAGCATGTCGGCGTCATCCCCGGCATGCAGGAGTTCATCGCCGAGTACACCTCGGAGGCTGCATGGGGTCCTGATGGTTATCTGGCCGACAAGGGCCTGATCCCGCTGCCGGACGCCGAGCGCGCCAAGTGGGCCGAAAACGCCAAGGCCCTGAAAGGCATGGGCTCCTGATGTTTCGGGGTCAGGGCGCATATCCGCTCTGACCCCTCATGCTCTAAAAGCCCAAAGCGCGGGACCAAGGTCCCGTGCTTTGAGCCGGTGAATGACCGGCGGTCGAGGGGACGTCCTGAATGGTCGGTTATCTCGTTATTCTACTGTTAGGTCTGGCCGCTGCGGCCTATTGGATCGGCCGGACACGCGCAATTGCCAGTGTCAACGGCGACGTCGCGCGATTGCATTCGCTGCCTGGCCAACATGGCATGTTTCTGGCGCTTTTTGCTGCCGGTCCCGCGCTGCTTGCGATCGTGTTGTGGTCGCTGGTGACGCCGGGAATTGAATCGTCGATCATTGCCGACCGCTTCTCCTCCGAGTTGTCGGGAATGGGCGTTCCGCAGGTCGAAGCTTTCATCCGCGACGCTCGCGCGATGGCCTTTGGCGGGCTTGTCGGCTTCGCCGATCCGACGAAAGAGGCAGCCGCGGCCGTCTACAAATCGATCCATACGACCAGCACCTGGATCATCTGGGCCGTCGCGTTCGTGCTTTCCGCGTCCGGATTTTACTGGGCCTATTCGCGCATCGCCCAAGCCTACCGGGCGCGCCACGTGGTCGAGCGCGTTCTTCGCGCATTCTTGATCGCCTGTTCGGTGGTCGCAATCCTGACGACGATCGGTATCGTCCTGTCGCTTATCTTCGAATCCCTGCGGTTCTTCCAACAGGTGCCGTTCTATAAGTTCCTGTTCGGCACGCACTGGTCGCCGCAGAGCGCCTTCACTGGTGCGGGGACGGAAGCCGGGGCGGTCAACCAGGACATTTTTGGCGCGGTGCCGCTCTTTGCCGGCACGTTGCTCATCACCTTCATCGCTATGCTGGTGGCCGCACCTATCGGGCTGATGGCTGCGATCTACCTTTCGGATTACGCCTCCAAAAGCGTCCGCGCGGTGGCAAAGCCGGTACTGGAAATCCTCGCCGGCATTCCGACCGTCGTCTACGGCTTCTTCGCCGCGCTGACGGTTGCGCCCTACTTCCGCGGTATGGGCGAAAGCCTGGGCCTCAGCGTCGCGTCCGAATCCGCGCTCGCGGCAGGCGTGGTCATGGGTATCATGATCATTCCCTTCGTTTCCTCGCTTTCCGATGATGTGATCAATGCCGTTCCACAATCCCTGCGAGACGGTTCCGCCGGCCTCGGCGCGACCAAGTCGGAAACCATCCGCAAGGTGGTCCTTCCCGCTGCCCTTCCGGGCATCGTTTCGGCGATGCTGCTCGCCGTCAGCCGCGCAATTGGTGAAACAATGATTGTGGTTATGGCGGCGGGCCTGGCGGCAAACCTCACGGCCAACCCGCTCGAAGCGGTCACCACCGTGACGGTGCAGATCGTGACGCTGCTTGTAGGCGATCAGGAGTTCGACAGCGCCAAGACGCTTGCAGCCTTCGCACTCGGCCTGGTGCTGTTCTGCATCACGCTTACCCTCAACATCGTCGCTTTGCGCGTCGTCCAGAAATACCGAGAGCAATATGACTGATGCGATCGCGTCATTCGGCGCCGGCCGGCGGCCGGTCAGCGTTCATACCGACGATGCCGCGAAGGCGCGGCTGAAGGGTCGTTACCGCACTGAAACGTGGTTCAAATGGCTTGGCGCCGCAGCCGTCGCGTTGGCCGGCTTATTTCTTGTGCTGCTCCTGTCGACGATCGTCACGCAGGCGATCCCGGCGCTGCGGCAGAACTATCTGACGCTGCCGATCGATCTTTCGGCGGCCAAGGTCGACCCGGCGAAACTCGACGCCGCCAACTACGACGCCATCGCTCAGGAAGCGCTTACGGCAAAATTTCCTGATGTGACGAGCCGTCAGGACAAGCGCCTGCTGCGCGGACTGATTTCCACCGGCACAGGCGTCTTCCTGCGCAAAGATATTGCGGCTGATCCGGGGATGCTCGGAGGAACGGTGGACTATGCGGTTCCACTTGACGATTTTGCCGACCTTTATCTCAAGGGGTTGCTTGCCGACGTCGGTTCGGACGAAGCGATTTCGACAAGCGTCACCCCTTCGGAAACCAGCGGCGACATCGATCTGACCTTCGGCGACGACGCCATGCTGACGCTGGCGCGTGGCAATGGTGCGACCGAGGGCGAAAACGGTATGCTCACGCTGACGAGCGGCGCGTCGTCGCTGCTGGTCGCGTTCAATGGCGGTACGGTCAAGCTGACCGCGCTGTCGCCTGGGGCCAACGGGACGGCGGTCGCAAAGGGCACGGTGATCGAGGCGCTAGACAGCACGGCGCCCGCCGCGAGCGGCCAAGCATTCCTGCGCGTCATCGACACGCCGGAAGCATCGCGAAAGATTTCCGACAAGATGATCGTCTGGCTCGACACGCTGAAGAGCGCCGGCCTGATCGAAAGCCGGTTCAACTCGATCTTCTTCTTCACCGGCGCAAGCCGCGAGCCGGAACTGGCCGGTGTCTGGGGCGCGGTCGTCGGATCGTTCCTGACCATGATCGTTACGCTCGCCATCGCCTTCCCGATCGGCGTTTCGGCGGCGATCTATCTTGAGGAATTTGCCCCCAAGAACCGGCTGACGACGATCATCGAAGTGAATATCAACAATCTGGCGGCGGTGCCTTCGATCGTCTTCGGCCTGCTTGGACTTGCCGTATTCCTGAATTTCTTCGGCATGCCGCGCTCAGCCCCGGTGGTCGGCGGCATGGTGCTGGCGCTGATGACCCTGCCGATCATCATTATCGCCTCGCGCGCTTCGTTGCGCGCCGTGCCGCCGTCGATCCGCGAGGCGGCGCTCGGCATCGGAGCGTCCAAGGTCCAGACCGTATTCCATCACGTCCTGCCGCTGGCGATGCCGGGTATCATGACCGGCACCATCCTCGGAATGGCGCATGCGCTGGGCGAAACCGCGCCGTTGCTGATGATCGGCATGGTCGCCTTCATCGTCGACATTCCCGGCGGCTTCACCGATCCCGCGACGATCCTGCCGGTGCAGATATTCATGTGGGCGGATTTCCCGGAAGCTGGATTCCAGCAGAAGACTTCGGCGGCGATTTTGATTTTGCTGCTGTTTTTGGTCATCATGAACGCCATCGCGGTGATACTGCGCAGGCGCTTCGAGCGGCGCTGGTAAGGAGTAGAGGATATGAACATCATGACGGAAGCCGGCGTCGAACAGAAACTGAGCAGCGGAACCAATGCCCCTTCGATCAAGATGAAGGGCGAAAAGGTCTCTGTTCATTACGGCGAGAAGCGAGCTCTGTTCGATGTGGATATCGATGTCCGCGAGAACCAGGTGACGGCGTTGATCGGCCCATCGGGCTGTGGCAAGTCAACATTCTTGCGGTGCCTGAACCGAATGAACGACACGATCGATATCGCGCGGGTGAGCGGCAAGATCACGCTCGACGGTGAGGATGTCTACGACCCGAAAATCGATGTCGTCGAGCTGCGAGCTCGCGTCGGCATGGTGTTCCAGAAGCCGAACCCGTTTCCGAAGTCGATCTATGAAAACGTCGCCTACGGTCCGCGCATTCACGGCCTGGCCAGGAGCAAGGCCGAGTTGGACGGCATCGTTGAATCGAGCCTGAAGAAGGCCGGCCTGTTCAACGAGGTCAAGGATCGCCTGCTCGAGTCGGGCACCGGTCTCTCCGGCGGACAGCAGCAGCGCCTGTGCATCGCGCGCGCCATCGCCGTATCGCCGGAAGTGATCCTGATGGACGAGCCCTGTTCGGCGCTCGATCCGATCGCCACCGCCCGCGTCGAGGAACTGATTGACGAACTGCGCCAGAACTACACGATCGTCATCGTCACCCATTCGATGCAGCAGGCAGCGCGCGTGTCGCAACGCACGGCGATGTTCCATCTCGGCTATCTGGTCGAGGAGGGCGCGACCGACAAGATGTTCACCAACCCCGACGACAAGCGCACCCAGGACTACATCACCGGCCGATTCGGCTGAGCGGTCCGGCGGCGAATTTCGAACACGAGGACAGTATCATGGGTGAACACACCGTCGCATCCTTCGACGAGGAACTGGAGCACATCGACAGGCTGATCCGCGATATGGACGAGCTCGCCGCCGCGATGGTCGCAGCCTCGATCCGCGCATTGCTTGCATCAGACAATGCGATGGCGCAGCGCGTCGTCTCGGACGACGCCATCATGGATGCGCGGCAGCGCGAACTCGACGATAGTGCGATCACGCTGATCGCCAAGCGGCAGCCGATGGCGCAAGATCTGCGCGCCGTGGTTGGCGCAATCCGCATGGCCGGCGATCTCGAGCGCATCGGCGACCTGGCCAAGAACATAGCCAAGCGGGTCAGCGCAGTCGGGCAGAGCGCCACGCCGCGTAATCTCTCGCACGGTATCGACGCGATGGCGGATCTCGTTCTTGTGCAGCTCCGCGGCGTGGTCGAGCACTATGTGTCGCGCAACGCCGGCGCGTTGAAAGAACTGCGCGCCGCCGACGAGAAGATCGACGTGAAATACACGGCGGTTTTTCGCGAACTCCTGACCTACATGATGGAGGATCCGCGCAACATCACCGCTTGCACGCATCTTCTGTTCTGCGCCAAGAATCTCGAGCGTATCGGCGATCACGTCACCAACATCGCCGAAAACGCCTACTATGTCGTGACCGGGCAGCAATTGCCGGCGGATCGCCCGAAGCTCGACGAAACGACGATGTCGGCGCCGGCGACATGACGGGGGTGACCGGTCGATGATCGCGCCACGCATTATGGTGGTGGAGGACGAAGAGCCGCTGGGCGTCCTCCTCCGCTACAATCTGGAATCCGAAGGCTATCAGGTCGAGGTGGTGACGCGCGGCGACGAGGCCGAAATCCGGCTGCAGGAAAACGTGCCCGATCTTCTGGTGCTCGACTGGATGGTGCCGGCGGTTTCCGGCATCGAGCTTTGCCGACGCCTTCGGATGCGCCCCGAAACCGAGCGGCTGCCGATCATCATGCTGACCGCACGCGGCGAGGAGAGCGACCGGGTGCGCGGCCTCTCGACAGGGGCCGACGACTACCTGGTCAAGCCGTTCTCGACACCGGAATTCATGGCCAGGATCAAGGCGCTGCTGCGCCGCGCCAAGCCCGAAGTGCTGTCCAGCGTGCTGAAGGTCGGCGACATCATGCTCGATCGCGAATCGCACAGGGTCTATCGCAAGAAGAGCGAGATCCGGCTCGGGCCGACCGAATTCCGGCTGCTCGAATTCATGATGCGGCACCCAGGTCGGGTCTTCTCGCGCAGCCAGTTGCTCGATAATGTCTGGGGCGAGACGATCTACATCGACGAGCGCACGGTGGACGTCCATGTCGGCCGGTTGCGCAAGGCGGTCAACAATGGTCGCATGCCCGATGTCATCCGCACCATCCGCGGTGCGGGCTATGCGATCAGGGAAGACTAGCTGATATTCAGGTGATGCCGGCCTGCGACCGGCGATTTCCTGCGCTTCCGGTACGTACCCAAAAGTACGCTCCGTTCCGGTTCTCGGAACTCGCCCAGTCTGGTCGCTTCGCGCCCGTCTTCGACTCCGGCGCGGCCTGACCTGAATCTCAACACATCCCCAAGTCGCATTCCGCCTTTGTTCCTTGCCTTCGGACTCACGCCACGTCCTTCCTGATCGTGCCGGACTTCCCTTGCGCGCCCGGCGCGAAAATCTCCTGGTCGACGAAGCTCAGCGCTCGCAAGGCGCAGCCTTCGCGGATCAGCGGCAGCTCGTTCGTCTCGGTGTCGAAGGAAATCGAACCCGAATGCTGGCCGCCGGCGGTCTGGGCGATGGCCTCGCGCAGGGCCGGCTCGATCAGGTCGAAGGCGGCAGCGCTGGCGCCGACCATGGCGACCGGCGCCGGATCGATCAGCGCGAACAGGCTGCCAAGCCCGAAGCCGAGCGCTTCGCCGGCCTTGCGGTAGGCTTCGCGCTCCGGTCCGTCCGTCTGGCGCGCCCGGGCCGCCAGTGCCCGCATCTCGGCGTCGCTGACATCGGCGACCGGCTCTGCGTTCTCGCTCAATTGCCTTGCGTTGCGCCAGATGGCGTAGTTGCCGGCATAGGCCTCGACGCAGCCGCGCCGCCCGCAGCGGCAAAGCGCGCCGCCCGGCCGATGAATCATGTGGCCGAATTCGCCGCCCGAGGAATGGGTGCCGGTGAACAGTTCGCCCTTCAGCACCAGCCCCATACCGATGCCGTGCGAGAGCAGGATGGCGATGAAATCGTCGCGGTAGCGATCCGGGTCGCGCCAGCGCAGCGCCACGGCCATCATGTTGCAGTCGTTCTCCATGATGGCCGGGATGCCGAACTCGCGTTCCAGAATGTCGGCGAAGGCGATGTTCGTCTGCGGCGTGATCGGCGACCACAACATGGCGCGCGCATGCGAATCGGTGATGCCCTGGATCGCCAGCGCGATGCGGGCGACGCTTTGGACGTCGAGGTCGGGGTCTTCGATCCGGCGCCGCACGATGGCGACACATTCGTCGATCAGCTCGTCGCGCGACATGGTCAGCGTGTCCAGCCGGCGCTGTTCCTCGGCGACCACCTGTCCGGCATAATCGATGACAGCGACCGACAGGAAATTCAGCGACAACACGACCGCCAATACGGCAGCGGCTTCCGGATTGAGGCTGAGGCCGACCTGCGGTCGGCCGCGTTTCATCGAAACGGTCTCGCTCGCCTTGCTCTCGGTCAGGATGCCTTCCTGGATCAGGTCTGAAGAGATCGCCGATATGGTCGAATGACTGAGGCCGGTGGTTGCGGCGATCTCGGTCCGCGACGGCTGGCCGGCCCGGCGTACCGCAGAAATCACCATCGCCCGGTTACGCCGGCGCAAATCGTCATGACGGATTCCAACCGACATTCTTTTGCTTCCTCCCTATTGCCGCGGCCGCTCATGAATCGGAAGCCGTCGGTAATGTCCGACAAATAGTGGCAGAAGCAGCAGGCCCTGTCATTATTTATTCCGAGTCTCGAAATAAGTCGGCAGGGACATCAAAATCCATCGGAATTGATGTTGACAGCGCTTCGCGGTTGGACCAGTATTTTTTCGAGGCTCGAAAAAATAGGGGGCCTTTGTGCCGGCCTTCGGGCCAGTTGGTCGCGCCGTACGCGGCGCAGGGAGGATATCATGAAGAGATTCGCAGCCGCCATTCTGGCGGGGGTCGCCATGTCGCTGACGCTCGCGTCGGTCGCACAGGCCAAGGACAAGGTCATTGGCGTTTCGTGGTCGAATTTCCAGGAAGAGCGTTGGAAGACCGACGAAGCCGCCATGAAGTCGGCGATCGAGGCCGCCGGCGACAAGTATATTTCCGCCGATGCACAGTCCAATCCCGGCAAGCAGCTGACCGATGTCGAGAGCCTGATCTCGCAGGGCGCCAACGCGCTGATCATCCTTGCGCAGGATGCCTCGGCCATCGGGCCGGCGGTGCAGAAGGCGCTGGACGAAGGCATTCCGGTCGTCGGCTATGACCGGCTGATCGAGAACAAGGACGTGTTCTATCTGACCTTCGACAACCAGGAAGTCGGCCGCATGCAGGCCCGCGAAGTGTTCAAGGTGGCGCCGGAAGGCAATTACGTCTTCATCAAGGGCTCGGGCGCCGATCCGAATGCCGATTTTCTGTTCGCCGGCTCCATGGAAGTGCTCAAGGACGCGATCGACAGCGGCAAGATCAAGAATGTCGGCGAGGCCTATACGGACGGCTGGCTTCCCGCCAACGCTCAGAAGAACATGGAACAGTTCCTGACCGCCAACGACAACAAGGTCGATGCCGTGGTTGCTGCCAATGACGGCACCGCTGGTGGCGTCGTCGCGGCGCTGACGGCGCAAGGCTTGGCCGGATCCGTCCCGGTGTCGGGCCAGGACGGCGACCATGCCGCGCTGAACCGTATCGCGCTCGGCACGCAGACCGTATCAGTATGGAAAGACGCGCGCGAGCTCGGCAAGAACGCTGCCGAGATCGCCTCGCAGCTGGCCGACGGCAAGCAGATGACAGACATTGCGGGCGTCAAGGACTTCGCCACGCCGGGCGGCAATGTCGTCCAGTCGCTGTTCCTGACGCCGATTGCCATCACCAAGGACAATCTCA
Organism: Mesorhizobium sp. WSM4841; assembly: GCF_055811515.1. Lineage (NCBI taxonomy): Bacteria > Pseudomonadati > Pseudomonadota > Alphaproteobacteria > Hyphomicrobiales > Phyllobacteriaceae > Mesorhizobium > Mesorhizobium sp. WSM4841. The sequence continues at coordinate 90,884 of NZ_JBVVQC010000009.1, read as the reverse complement.
ACGTCGTCATCGACGCCGGCTGGATCAAGAAGGAAGAGGTCTGCGCCGGCGTGGCAGCGGGCACCGTCCCGGTCTGCAACTGATCCGGCCTTCGCAAGAAGCCTGAAACGCCGCGGCTTCACGCCGCGGCGTTTTTTCAGAAAGAATTGTTTTTCCGCTTCTCGCGGCTAACTTCCAAGCTGCTTCCGGCATCCGCGGCAGACGGCAACCCGGTGGGAGGACATCATGACCGACACGACTTCCAACACGCCGGCCGCCGATACAGCTGCCGATCGGGCGCGTGAATCCGAGCTCAGCTCCGTTGGCCGCTTCCTCAAGGCAACCGAGCTCGATATACGCATGCTCGGCATGGTCGGCGCGCTGCTGGTCATCTGGGTTGGAATCCACATCCTGTCGGGCGGGCTCTTCCTTACGCCGCGCAATCTCTGGAACCTGTCGGTGCAGACCTCCTCGGTCGCGATCATGGCGACCGGCATGGTGCTGGTCATCGTGATGCGCAACATCGATCTTTCGGTCGGCTCCGTCGAAGGTGTGATCGGCATGGTGATGGGCGTCGCGCAGGCCGAATTCCTCATCCAGGTCATGGGCTTCCAGCTTGGAAATCCCTGGATCTGGATCATCGCACTGGCTGCCGGCGTAGCGCTCGGCCTCATGATCGGCGCGCTCCAGGGCTTCATCGTCGCCTATCTCGAGGTTCCGGCCTTCATCGTGACGCTGGGCGGCCTGCTGATCTGGCGCGGCATGGCGTGGCTGATGACGAGCGGGCGCACCGTCGCGCCGCTCGACGCCACATTCCAGCTCATGGGTGGCGGGCCGCGTGGCTCGATCGGGGCAACCGCAAGCTGGATCGTCGGCATTCTCGCCTGTGTGGCCGTCGCCTTGATGCTGCTCAACGGCCGGTCACAGCGCAAGCGGTTCAAGTTCCCGCTGCGGCCAGTCTGGGCGGAGAGCTTGCTTGGTGTTGTCGCCTGCGCCGCCATCCTTGGCGCCGTCTGGATCGCCAATTCCTACCCCTGGCCGATCGGCATCGTTCGCCAGTACGCTCAGCGGACCGGCATCACCGTTCCCGAAGGCGGCCTGTTCATCGCCCACGGCATCGCCATACCGGTGCTGATCGCGGTCGCTGTCGGCATCGTCATGACCTTCATCACCAGGCGCACCCGTTTCGGCCGCTATGTCTTTGCCATCGGCGGCAATCCGGAAGCGGCGGAACTCGCCGGCATCAACACGCGCTGGGTGACCATGAAGGTGTTCATGATCATGGGCGTGCTGGCCGCGATCAGCGCGGCGATTGCGTCGGCCCGTCTCAATGCGTCGACCAATGCGCTGGGTACGCTGGACGAGTTGCTGGTCATCGCGGCTGCGGTCATTGGCGGTACGTCGCTGGCCGGCGGCTCCGGCACGGTGCTCGGCGCGATGCTGGGCGCACTTCTGATGCAGTCGCTGCAGTCCGGCATGGTGTTGCTCGGCATCGATTCACCGCTTCAGAGCGTCGTCGTCGGCGCCGTCCTGGTCGTCGCCGTCTGGCTCGACACCGTCTACCGCAAGCGGGTCTGAGCATGATCCCGAGCCGAAGCGCCGCGTCAGCGAAAATTGGACGCCGGTTTCGACGAGACCGTGCTCAAGCAAAAACCATAGGGAGGAACGATCATGGCTGACACAACTGCGCCCACGCCACTGATCGATATGCGCAACATTTCGATTGCCTTTGGCGGCATTCGTGCTGTCGACGATGCGTCGATCGACCTTTTCCCGGGCGAGGTCGTGGCACTGCTTGGCCACAACGGCGCCGGCAAGTCGACGCTGATCAAGATCCTGTCCGGCGCCTACAAGCGCGATTCGGGCCAGATCTTCGTCAATGGCGAAGAGGCTTCGATCTCCAATCCGCGCGACGCCAAGAAATACGGCATCGAGACGATCTACCAGACGCTGGCGCTCGCCGACAATGTCGACGCCGCCGCCAATCTCTTCCTCGGCCGCGAGCTGATGACCGGCTGGGGCACGCTCGACGACGGCGCCATGGAGGCCGAGGCGCGCAAGGTGATGGGCAGGCTCAATCCCCGTTTCCAGCGCTTCAAGGAGCCGGTGGTCAAGCTTTCGGGCGGCCAGCGGCAGTCGGTGGCAATCGCGCGCGCCATCCTGTTCAACGCCCGAATCCTGATCATGGATGAGCCGACGGCGGCATTGGGACCGCAGGAAACGGCGCAGGTCGGCGAACTGGTCATGCAGCTCAAGGCCGACGGCATCGGCATCTTCCTGATCAGCCACGACATCCACGATGTGTTCGAGCTTGCCGACCGCGTCTGCGTGATGAAGAATGGTCGGGTCGTCGGCACGGCGCGCACCAGCGACGTGACCCAGGACGAGGTGCTCGGCATGATCATTTTGGGCAAGTGCCCGCCCGGTGCCATTCCGGGCCCAGGTGCACTGAAGATCGCCGCCTGAAGCGTCAAATACCTGTCATGTGATATGCCAGTCGTCATGATGGTTTGGCCGCGCCATTGTGTTGCCACGGGGACTTGCCCATAAGATGGGGAACCATGGGCCGCAGCAGCAACTTGAAGAAGTTCTTCCCGATCGTCGCTTTCATCGCCGTCGCGCTGATCAGCCTGACGATGGCGGGATTCGCCTATTTCGCCACGCAGGAAGCAGCGCGCATCAAGTTCGAGGCGACGGCGGACGACGCGCTCAACCGGATCGACAGCCGCATCGACCTGCATCTGTCGCTGCTGCGATCGACCCATGCGCTGTTCGAGGCGCGCAATGGCGGCATTTCGCGGGGCGAGTTCAAGGCGTTCTTCGAAGCGCTTGGTATCAACGACAATTTTACCGGCCTGCGCGGTGTCGGCTTTCTCCGGCTGGTGAGAGCCGGCGACGAGGCAGCCGTCGAGCGTGCCATCCTGCACGACTATGGCGCCAGCGATGCGATCTATCCGGCTACGACAACGCTGCCATGGCGTACGCCCATCACGCTGTTCGAGCCGCTGGATCCTTCCAATCAATCCAGCATCGGCTACGACATGTTCACCGAACCGGTGCGGCGCGAGGCGATCGAAAGGGCGATGGCCGACAACCAGCAGCACGCGAGCGGGCGCGTGCAGCTGGGCCAGGAAACAGGTGCTGCGCAGACCTTCACCGGCTTCCTGGTCTTCGTGCGGCTCAACGTCGAAACCGCCCAGGACGGCATCGATGCGTCCAGATCCTCGACATCAGGCTTTCTTTATGCGGCCTTCCGCGCCCGCGATCTGTTCCAGACCGCGCTCAGCCGAACGCCGCTGCTGCCGGTGAACATCGAAATCTATGACGGCAAGGTGGATGCCGACCATCTTTTGTTCCAGTCGGAAACGCCGCCGGCGTCGAGCTTCGGTGACAGGCTGGTGGTTTCTCGCGAGATCACCATCGCCGGACGTCCATGGACCGTCCTGTTCAGACCGACAAGCGCATTCTCGCAACCCTCCTCGCGCGCCATTCCGGTGATGCTCGGCCTGTTCGGGCTGCTGCTTGCGGGAACCATCGCGCTGGTGGCCCGCTATCAGGAGCGGGCCTATGACGCGGTCTCGCTGCTTCATGAAACGACGGAAAAAAGCCTGCTCGAAAAAGACCTGATGCTGCAGGAGATGAAGCACCGCATCAAGAACTCGATCACGCGGGTGCTGGCGATCGCGCGCCAGACGGCGTCGCACGCCACCGACGTCCATGAGTTCTCGTCCTCTTTTTCGGCCCGGCTGCAAGCTATGGCGGCTTCCCAGGACATGCTGACGCGCTCGCGCTGGCAGAAGGCCGATCTCGGCGATCTCTTGCGCATCGAACTTGGCCAGGTGTTCGGCAAGGAGCTTCCCGAGGGGATATTGTCGGGGCCAGAGGTGTTGCTCGACGAGACGACGACGCAAGCGCTCGGCCTGACCTTTCATGAACTGGCAACGAACGCGCTGAAATATGGCGAAACCGGCAATTCGGTCAATGCTAGAACGGGCGAGTGGTCACTCAAGGTCGACTGGTCGGTCGAGGGCCGCAGGAGCGACCGGACGCTGGTCCTCAACTGGCGCGAAGCCGGCCAGAAGAAGCTCGAACCACCTGTCAAAACCGGTTTTGGCACCAAGCTGATCGATCTGAACGTCACGCGCGAATTGCGCGGTACGATCAATCGCGATTTTCACGATGGCGGGTTGAGCGTGGAAATCAGGATTCCACTGTCGGACTGAAACGCTGCCGCAAACCGACCGTTTTCGAAGGCGCAAGTAAACAGAGACCGGCTCGTCCGGTCTCCGCTTCTATTGCTTCATGCGTTTGAAACGGATCAACAGCGAGCCGTAAACAGACGGCCACGGTTGTCGCGGTACTGGCAATAGCCATTGCGCAGGTTGCGCACCAGCAGGCCGGTACCGGCACCGATGGCTGCGCCGACGAGCGCACCCTTGCCGCCATCAATCAGGCCGCCGGCCAGAGCGCCGACACCGGCGCCGACGGCGACATCCTTCTCAGTGGTGCTGCAACCGCTGACTGCGATCACGGCAACCATGGCAATAATCATCTTCCGCATAGGGTCACTCCTCGCCTTTTTGTCCTCACTTGTAGCTCTACCCGTCATGTATCATGCGAAAAAGCGTTTTGCCTGCTCGATTTCATTGTTGGCTAAGGGAATCTTTTTCGGGGCGCGCGCCGTTCGAGGCAACCTCAAGATTGGAAATCTCCACGGACGCGTCGAGCGTGCCGTCCGGACGCACATTCCAGACGATCTGGTCGTAATCATCCTCAAGTGCCGGATCGACGGAAAGGCATTTGGCAATTATGCGCGGAGCCTGACCCTGCAAATCGCTCAAGGCAAAGGGCCGCGCGGCGGTGCATTCCTGAGCGATTTCGAAAACGCTCACCGATACGGGCAGTTCGCGACACTCGGTCATCGCGTTCGAACAGCCAATGACCAGCAACACGGCAGCGATGTGTTCCATGGCGACGGTCCTCCGGCCATAAGAACGGGCCACATCCGTCAAAGTTCCTGCCATGCAGGCTGGCGCGACTGATTGGAGAACAGGTCGACATGAGGCAAGCACAAGCCGCCGGCCACTTTGGGTCCGACGCTTTAAATTGTATTATGCATGTCGTTATCGCAAAACCGCTGCACACCCTCGGGTCAGGCCCGAGGGCATGCTTTTGCGCGACATGCATTAGATCAACTGGAACGCGGCGACCAGGACGACCACTGCAGCCAGCCCGATCGCGGCGACGCCGGGGGTCGGGAGGGAAGTACGGGGCGACGGCATCGCGGATGCTTCGAGATCCTGAAACCCGCCCATCGAAACGCGCGCGGCCTGTTCCAGCCTGTTGATGTCGGCAACCGTCAAAGCCATTCCTCCCGTACTGCGCAGCAACTGCGATCGATAACGTCATGCGGAGCGGTGTCTGGGAAAAACAGCATCGGACTTTATGGTGAACAGATGGTTAAGCCGGCGCGGCCGGTATCGATCCCCAGCCCTCTTGGCCCCGGCTCTCTTGGGCTCGGCTGCTGTCCGTTCAATCCGTCTCGAAATTGCCGCGAGGAACGACAAGACGATATTCGAGACGGTCCCCGGTGATTTCAAGTGTCGCCGTACCGTTCAACGACGCAGGCACGACGCGCTCCAGCGCGACGCTGCCAAAGCGCTTCTCACTGGGCTGATTGTCGTTGGCTCCGATGGCTTCGGCCCATGTCAGCGACAGTGCGGTCTCGCCAGCGGAAGCGGCCGTCAGATCGGCCGTCACCTCGACGAATCCGTCGGCTCGCGACAGAGCGCCGTAGCTGACCGAATTGACGGCAAGCTCGTGCATGGCCAAGCCGATATGCAGGGCGGCATTGGGGTTGAGGTACGGATTTGCACCCTGGAAACGCAAGCTGCGCACAGGGTCGGCTCCATAGCGGCCGACCTGGCCGGACACCAGTTCGCGCAGTGCCGCTCCCCGCCAGTTCGACGAGGTCACCAGGTCCTGGGATGAGGCAAGCGACTGCAGCCGGCCGCGAAAGCGTGTCAGGAAATCACTGAGCGTGTCCGAATAACGGCTGGTCTGGGTGGCGATGCTCTGGATGATTGCCAAAAGATTCTTTGAGCGGTGGCTGACCTCGCGCAGCAGCGTCTTCAGGGTCTGCTCGCGACGTTTCTGCTCGGTCGTTTCGACCATGGTGGTGACGACGCCCTGTACGGCGCCGCCGCCGTCGCGATCAGCGTCTACCCATACCTGAAACCAACGGATGCCATCGTCGGCGGGAAGGCTGAGCTCAAGATGTTCCGGATTGCCGGATGCGACGACGTTGCGTTTGGCCGCACCGATACGCTCCGCCTGCGCCAGCGGCAGGATGCCGTTGCTGTCGGCCGTATCGGACGCCCATGGCGGGCGCATGTTGCGGGCCCAGACGGTTTTCATCTCGCGATCCTGATAGAGAACCGAAATGCCGGCATTGTGCAGCGCATGGAGAAGGGCACGGCCAAGCTGCATTCCACTCTCAGCGGACTGCAAAGCGATGATCTCATCGCTCCGTCCGCTGTCTTTCATGTCTCCGGCTCTGGGTTGCATTGTTCACTTCACCCGCCCAATGCAGGCTGAACGGCTGACGGAAAAATGGGTTCCCAAAAGAGGTCCGCCGAGCGACGTCCGGTAAGGACTCCGCCCGGCGGTAGCTGGAAACCGCTTGAGGGGTGCGGCTCCCAGTGTTCGATCGCAGTTCACGACGCGCGTTTAAACAAGCCCGCGATAAGCGAAATGATCAGGAAAGCGAGAAAGATGAAAAACAATATCTGCGCTATACCGGCCGAGGTGCCGGCGATACCGCCGAAACCAAGAGCGCCTGCAATGATCGCGACGACGAGAAACACGAGCGCCCAGTAAAGCATGATCCATCTCCTTTGAATGGTACGGCAAAAACGTCTTTCGCTACCGTTTGTTCCACCATTTCCCGAAAAAGACGATCCCTGGAAATCTTTCCGGCCCGAATTGAATCGCCATGCGCAGGGGGAAGTTCGAGGCGCAAGTGACGTTTGCCAGCCGCAAGCGGCCAGCATCATTCGATCAGTGGGAAAACGGGCGATCCGTGGAACGGGCAGCGCGAGGCTGGGCCTGCCCGGTCCTATGCAGCGGCTTTCGCATGCCGGTCGAAGAACAGCGCCTGGCTGATCAGGGCCTTGACCATATCCGGATTGAACGGCTTGGTGACGAGGAAGGCCGGCTCCGGCCGCTCGCCGGTCAAGAGGCGCTCGGGAAAGGCGGTGATGAAGATCACCGGCACCGGCGTGGACGACAGGATCTCGTTCACCGCTTCGATGCCCGAGCTGCCGTCGGCAAGCTGGATGTCGGCCAGCACCATCTTCGGCCGCGTCTTTGTGAACATCGCCACCGCCTCGGCGTGGGTACGCGCAGTTCCGACGACGCGATGGCCGAGGCTTTCGACCATTTGCTCGATGTCCATGGCGATCAGCGGCTCGTCCTCGATGATCAGCACATCGGTTGCCACCTGGCGGGAAATCTCGTTGCTGGCCTCGGCGAGAAGTTCGGAGAACTCCTGATCGTCGACGTCGAGAATCTCCGCCGCCTCGTCTTCGCTGAAACCTTCGACGGCGACCAGCAGGAAGGCTTGGCGGGGGCGGGGTGAGATCGCGTTCAGATTGGCGGCGGCGCGCTGTTCCCACGCCGACTGCGGGTGTTCTTGCGGAACGCGGATGGCGACCGAGGTGAACAGCCTGGCGAAGACCTTGTAGAGCGCGATGCGGTCGTTCGACGCGTCCGGAAAGATGTCGATGTCGGCGATGATGGCTTCGAGCATCGCGGCGACCAGCGCGTCGCCACTCTCCTGCGATCCGGAAACGGCCCGCGAGAAGCGGCGCAGGAACGGCAGGTGCGGAGCGATGGTTGCGGATAGGCTCATGACGGACGTCTCCCTCTGACGTAATTGCATAGATTGCAGGCCAAGGTGATTACAAGCCCCGAAAATAAACCCTGAAAATATAAACGCCGGCTTTCCGAAAAAGTTCCGATGGTTTGGAACTAATGTAAGAGGATGGCGTTTGAGGTCGGGACGGGTAACCAGACGAGGGGACCGCCTGCTTTGCATCGTGTATTGAAGGGCGGCAGGGTGCTGGGAACAAAGGGCGAAATGAAGACATGACGAAAGATATCACGGCTGGCGCTGCAAACAGGCGCCGTGCAGCTTCCGGCGACCCGCTCGGGCCAAACTCGGAAATCGGCCGCAAACTCAAGCAATACTACGACGAGCTGGTCTCCGACAATGTGCCGGATCGCTTCGCCCAATTGCTCAGCCAGTTGGAACAGGCCCAGCCTGCACGGAAAAAGGACTGAGGCATGGCGGCCGTCTCCCAGAGCTTCAAGACGGATCTGCTCGGCTCGATTCCGAGCCTGCGGGCCTTTGCCGTGTCGCTGACGCAAAACGCCGACAAGGCCGACGATCTGGTGCAGGAAACGCTGGTGAAGGCCTGGGACAAGCATGAAAGCTTCGAGCCGGGCACCAATCTCAAGGCATGGCTGTTCACCATCCTGCGCAACGAATTCTATTCGCAGATGCGCAAGCGCGGCCGCGAGGTGCAGGACAGCGACGGCATCATGACGGCCAGGCTAGCCGTCCATCCGGCCCAGCACGGCCAGCTTGACCTAAAGGACTTTCGTAGCGCGCTCGAGCAATTGCCCGAGGACCAGCGCGAAGCCATCATCCTCATCGGCGCTTCGGGTTTTTCCTACGAGGAAGCTGCTGAGATTTGCGGCTGTGCGGTCGGAACGATCAAGAGCCGCGTCAGCCGCGCCCGCACGCGGCTGCAGGAAATCTTGAAGATTTCCGGCGATGACGAGTTTGGGCCGGATGCGATATCGGCTCAGGTGACGGGGTCGAACGCCGCCTGAAATACCGACCCCCGGTAATACGGGCCCCGGTTTCCGGGCATCAAACAAGAGGGCCGCGACCGCACGCCGCCGCCACTGCCTGCACGAGATCGTCTCCCGAATAAGGCTTGGTGACCAATCTGACATCCGGAAAGGACACCTTGATTTCGTCCATGTCGGAATAGCCCGAGGCGAAGACGAAAGGCACGCCCGATTCGCGCAGCCGCGAAGCGAAATCGAGTGTCGAAGCGCCGCCCAGCATGAGATCGACGATGGCTGCGTCGAATTGCGAGGCAACGCTCTTCCGATCGATCTCACCCAGATCGCGGGCGATGATCACGTTGCCGGCGCCGTAGTCGCGGCAAAGCTGCTCGACATCCATGGCGATCAGGAATTCATCCTCCAGAACAAGAATCCGCAATCCGTCAAGCAAGGGCACGTGGCAATGTCTCCGTGGGGCGCAGGGAAAAGGGGAAGCGCAGGGAACAGAGGAGTCATGATCTCTATTTGGCTTCCTGTCATCTAAAGTTATTTGGCATCCTGTCATCTAAAGGCATGCCCGTCGCAGATGACGGAAATCTCGATCCTTAACGAAAGCTCAACTCGCTGGGAGGGTTGAGCGAGGATCGCCGGCCGATGATCTGACGCCGGTCCCGGGACGCTCGGGTCGGGCTGGACTCATACGCGGAAACACCCTTTCATGGACCTCATTCCGATTTCGGAACCTTGGCGTGTATCGAGCGTTTGGAGCCAAGCAAGCAAGGAGTTAAGCAATGGCGACTGCTGCAGGAAAGGCCGCGAACGCAAGCCGGGCGGAATCGGATCTTGAGGCCGACATCAGGCAATTGAAAGCCGATATCGAAAAACTCACCAAGCAATTGGCCAAGACCGGCGAACATGGTTATGGGACGGCCCGCCGCGCCGCGACCGAAGGTGTCGAGCAATTGCGCGCCCAGGGCGAAGCAGCCTTCGATACCCTGCGCAGCAACGCCAAGGACATCGAGGCGCAAGTGGTGGCGAGCGTGCGCGAAAAGCCGGTGACGTCGCTGGCAATCGCGGCAGGCGTCGGCTTTCTGTTCGCGCTTCTCGCGCGCCGCTAGTCTCAGCCCAGATGGGAATGCTGGCATCGTTGATCTCGGGCCTCGTCTCGGGTGAAGCCGCTGCAGCCGTGCGCCGCGCGCGCACGGCTGCAATCGTCTATGCGCTCGCAGCACTTGCTGCATTGTGCGGCGTCGGTTTCCTCGTCGGAGCGGCCTATATCTGGGTGGCGGGTCGCTACGGGCCGATGGCAGCCTGCCTTGGGTTCGGGGTCGGCTTCCTGGTGATCGCAGGGCTCCTCCTGCTCATCCATCAGCTGTCGGCCGGCGCGCGCGCCCGACGCCGGGCGCGGAGGCGCAATGCCGACATGAAGGCGGTCGGCATCACGGCCGCGCTCGCCGTACTGCCGGCGCTACTCAAGGGGAAAGGCGGCCTGGGCACGATACTCGGCCCGGCGATTGCACTCGCCGCCTACGCCATCTACCGCGAGAACACCAAGCCCGATGCCGACGATCCGGATGCCGGCGAAGCGAAATAGCTCGAAGCGATTCTTCTCCTTGTTTGACAATGATCTTATCCGAAAACCGGGCTCCCACCTTTCGCTGACGCGGACCTTCGGTTCGGGATCATGGCCGGGCCGTCACTTCGGCAGATCCTCCAGCGGCATCGATATTTCGGCGAACACGCCTTCCGGCCGGAATTCGTGGGTCACTTCGCTGGAGATGACCTTGGCCAGGCTGCGGCGGATCAGGATCGAGCCGAAGCCGTGGCGTTCGGGCGAGGCAACCTCAGGCCCGCCGCTTTCGCGCCAGGTCAGCACCAGGCGCCGTGCGCCTTTCCGGCCCTGTGCCTGCCAGTCGAGATCGACCTTGCCCGAAGCCGCCGACAGCGCTCCGTATTGCAACGCGTTGCTGGCCAGTTCATGCAGGATCAGGCCGAGCCCGACTGCCTGATCGGGCGAAAGCAGCAGATCGGCGCCTGAGATCGTCATGCGCGGCTGTTCGGCGGTATCGAACGGCTTGACCTCGATCTGCACGAGTTCGCGGATGCCAATGCCGCGCCACTCGCGGTCGGACAGCAGGCTGTGGGCGGCGCCCAGCGCCTGAAGCCTGGCGCTGAAGGCTTCAAGGAACTCGCTCGGCTGGCGGGCATGGCGAACGGTCTGCGTCGCCAGCGCCTGCACGGTCGCCAGCGTGTTCTTGACGCGATGGTTCAGCTCGCGCAGCAAGAGCCGTTGCCGCTCGTCGCCGAGCTTGCGTTCGGTGATGTCGTAATTGACGCCGAAGATCAGCGTCGGCTTGCCGTCGCCGTCGCGCTCGATGACACGGCCGCGCGTCGCGAGCCAGCGCGGCGGACTGAAGCCCTTGATGCGGTATTCGCCAAAATAATCGTCGCCGCCGGTCAGCGCGTCACGAAAGCGCGTCTCGGTCTGGTAGACATCACGCGGGTCGATGGCGGCAAGGATATCGCGCGCCCTCAGCCGATTCGAGCGCGGCAGGCCGAACAGTTCGGACAACCGGACGTCGCATTCGATCACATCGGTGTGGATATCCCATGCCCAGCTTGCGAGCGAGGCGGCATCGAGCGCGATGCCGCGCCGCTTTTCCTCGCGCGCCAGCGCCGCAGCGACGCTGGCGCCGTTGCGGGTGGCGTCCTTCAATGCGAACAGGCTGGCAGCGAGGCTGGCGAGCGCCGTCAATTGTTCGAGCTGGGCGGCAGACGGGGACGCGCGCGGCTTCCGGTCGAACACGCAGAGCGTGCCGATCCGGGCACCGGCCACCACAATCGCCGCACCCGCATAGAAACGGACATGATGCTGGCCAGTGACCAGCGGGCTGGCGTTGAAACGTAGATCCGTGGTCGCATCGGTCACCACCATCGGCTCGTCGCCGGCGGCAATGGCATGGGCGCAGAAAGATGTATCTGTCGCGGCCTCGGTCTCATCGAGGCCGACACAGGACTTGAACCATTGCCGCTCGACGTCAAGCAGCGTGACGAGCGCGATAGGCGTTTGCATCACCGCGGCGGCAAGACGGCTGATATGGTCGAAGTCAGGATCGGCCGCCGTGTCGATTGCATCGAGACCGTGGAGTACGGCAAGCCGGTCCTGCGCCCTTACCACGCTAAGGACACCGACCGGCAGATTCGGCTTTTTCACTACCCTGCTATCCACAAGGCCCCCAAATGCATCGGCTTGCAGCCATTCGCGCCAGGCCAGTTGCCTGGCTCCGAAACCGGAACCTTCGCCTTGAGGAACCGTTACCCAACCACGTTTTGCCAGCCGCGCCCGCCGGCGCCAAACGACTTGCCGGCGCTAAACGACGTGCCGGCGCCCAACGAAATGGAGGCCGATCATGCCCAGGATCGTTCCTGAAGACAAAGCCCGCCAGGGACGCTGGGGGTGGCATACTTTCCGTATCTTGATCGCCGCGCTGCTGTTGGCGTTTATCGCCTGGGGCATCGCGGAGATTTACGGCAACATGATAGACAAGAGGTCGACAACCGAACAGGGCGAGCTTCCCAGGGACGAACAGGGCGAGATTCCCAAAGGCTGAAACTGTCCAATCGACTATGCCGGGCTGCATCACGCGGCCTTCGCTTGGACGGCGCGCGCCGGGACGAGAACGTTCAGCGCGCCAGGATGAATTTCGATCGTCGTTTCGCGGTCAAGCCTGACCAGTTCGCCGTCCATGACGGCGCGGAACTTCTTCGCAGCCGAGTGGACTTTCAAAACGGCCCGGTCAGCCTGGTGGATTTCCACATGTTCACTGTCGCGCCATTTGCCGCGCGCCATGTCGAAGATGACCCTGACCAGTTCGCCACGTCGCCGCGCCACCGTGACATAGATGCCGAGCACGCCGCCGGCGGGATTGTCGGCATAGGGCAGGTGACCCTCACCGAACAGATTGTTGGTGACGCCGATGCCGGTGGTGCGCGTCACGATCTCGGCTTCGCCGATGGTCAGCGTCACCTTCAATGCCGACGGGTTGTTGATCGCCGCCCAGGCAGCCTTCACTGAAGCCCGCATCTTTCCCAACCGCGAGCCAAATTCCATGGTCTGGCGAAGCTGAACCATCCTGGCATGCATGCCGATCGAGAACTGATGCACGAATGGCTTACCGTTGGCGGTTGCCATATCGACTGCGATCACCTCGCCGTCGGCAAAAGATTTCACGGCCGCGTCCAGGGTCTGTGGAATGCCGAGCCCGCGCGCGAACAGGTTCATCGTGCCAGCCGGTAAAATGGCAAGTGCCGTCTTCCTGCCCATCAACCGAGCCGCCGCGGCCGAAATGGTGCCGTCGCCGCCGCCGGCCAGCACAATGTCGACGCTGTGCTTCGAAGCGATGCGGTCCAGCGTTGCGACGATGTCCTTGCTGGCAACGATGTCGATATCGATGGAGTGACCTGCTGCCTCCAACGTCTGGCGCATCCGGTCCGTGAAGGCGGAAAGATCAATCGTACGCAGCGTGCCGCCCTCTTGGTTCAGCACCGCCGCAAATCTCATCCCCCCGCTCCGTTTTTTCTTGCCAACCATTGGATAATCATCGGCCAGGACAGACCCAGCCACAGGTTGGAACGGGGCGGCTGAAAAAAAGTTCCGCAGCTCTGACGAAAATACAGGAGCGAATCTCACCGGCCGAACGCATGATTGAGCGCGATTCGGGTGGTTTTTTCACGACGCTCGCCATGGTTTCGGAACAACGGCGCGGTCACGACGTTGTGAATATGTAACGCCGCGACCAATCTCCCACCCGGCGGCTCGTGGCGTGAACGAAATAACGCTTGAGGAGGATTATGATGATCCGCACCCTTTTAACCACCACCGCACTGGCAGCGTTGATTGCGACTGGTGCGTATGCGCAGGAAGCCACAACCCCGGCGCCGACCCAGGATCCGGCGGTTCAGGAGACCGCTCCGGCTGCGCCCGTTCCACGCGCCGAGGGCAGCCTGGTAACCAACATCGTCGGTGAATCGGTCTATAATGGCACCGGCGACGATGCCGAGAACATCGGTAATGTCAGTGATGTCGTCTTCGATGAAAACGGTCAGGCGAAATCCGTCGTCATCGGTGTTGGCGGCTTTCTTGGCGTCGGCGCCAAGAATGTCACTTTCGACTACAGCAAGCTGCAATGGGCCGAACGGGGTGGCGACCGCTGGCTGATCGCCGAAACTACAAAGGATGAGTTGATGGCTCAGCCGGACTTCGACCGCAGGCCTTACGATCCGCCTCCTGCGGCCACCGACACCACGGCTACGGCTCCTCCAGCCCCTTCTGGCGCGACCGATACCACCGCACAGAACGCTCCGGCGGCTCCGGTCGAACCGGTTCCGGCCGAACCCGTGAAGCGTGCCGACGGTAACCTTGCCACCAATATCATCGGCGAAACCGTCTACAACGGCACTGGCGACGACGCTCAAAACATCGGTGACGTGAACGACATCGTCCTGGCCAAGGATGGCAAGGCCGAGTCGCTGATCATCGGCGTCGGCGGCTTCCTTGAGATTGGCGAAAAGAATGTCGCCTATCAGTTCGACAAGGCCAAGTGGGCTGAGAGGGATGGCGATCGCTGGCTGGTAGCCGAGACCACGAGGGAGGGTCTGGAGGCGTTGCCGGAGTTCAACCGCGAGCCCTATGATCCCGCCCCGGCGACAACCGCATCGACTGACGCGGCGACGCCGGCGCCGGTGACCACCACCCCTGCTGTCACTCCAGCCCCGGCGGAGAAGACCGCGGAAGCTCCGGCGGCAACGCCTGAACCCGCTGCTCCGGCTCCAATGGACAAGACAGCCGAGGCTCCGGCTGCAGCAGCGCCTGATGCAACCCCCGACCAGACACAGACCGCGGCGATCGACAAGTCGGCGCTGACCGAAATGCCGGTCGACAAAATCCGGTCCGAGGATTTGGTTGGCACCACCGTCTATGGCGCCAATGATGTCAACGTCGGTGAGATTGGTGACGTCGTGCTGACGGGCGACAAGAAGGTCGATGCCGTCATCATCGACGTCGGCGGTTTCCTTGGCGTTGGCGAGAAGGAAGTGGCGATCGGCATGGATAACCTGAAATTCATGACCGACAAGGATGGCAAGCGCTATCTCTACACGAACTTCACCAAGGAGCAGCTCGAGGCGCAGGCCCCCTATGACAAGGCCACATATGCGCAAAACCGCGACACCCAGCGCATGATGATGCGCTAGTTTACTCCAACGACGAAGGAGGCCCGTGCCGGCAAAGGCGCGGGCCTTTCTTATGACTGGAAAGGTGGCAGGCCGGCGACGTGGCCGACAACGCCGTCCTCGGTCAGTTCGGCAAGCGCCAGCGACTGATCGAGATGTTCGGCCCGCCAGGCAAGCAACCTTTCGGCAAGCTCCAGCCGGACCGGCAGATAGGCCGGATCGGCAGCGACATTGGTTAGTTCGTCCCGATCCTGCTCCAGGTCGAACAGCAGCGGCGGCAGGCCGCCGCCGAAATGTACATATTTGAATTCCTTCGTGCGGATGACGGCCAGATTGCACTGGCGCGGACCGATGCCGAAATGGCGCTCGGCATGACCATCGGCAATCGAGCGGAAATCGAACTCCCAATGCGCGGCCTCGCGCCAGTTGTCCGGCTCCGTGGCATCCAGGAACGGCTTCAGCGACTGTCCGTCGAGATGCGGCGGGGTTTCCTCGCCAAGTAGATCGAGCAAGGTCGGCGCTATGTCCACCGCCTCGGTGAAGCGGTCGACGCTGGCGCCGGCCGCTTTGCGGCGACGCGGGTCGTGGACGATCAGCGGAATATGATAACTGCCGTCGAAGAAGCCGCCCTTGCCCAGCATGTAATGGTCGCCCATCATTTCGGCATGGTCGGAGGTCAGCACGACGATGGTGTCATCCCAGGCATCCGCTGCCTTGACTGCCTGCCAGATACGGCCAAGCTGCGCGTCGACTTCCGAGATCATGCCGTAATAGAGCGCGCGGATGCGGCGAAAATCGTCGTCGCCCCAATCGCGCACCTTGCCCTCGGCGCCGGGGCGGAAATTCGAACGCTCCTGCAGGTTAAGGTTGTAGGCAAGGTAGGGATGGCATTCTGCCTCGGCCTGCCAGCTCACGGCGCGGTGGAAAGCCGGTCCCTCGGCAGGATCATACCTGCTGTTGTAGGGCTCTGGCACGATGAACGGCGGATGCGGGCTGAGGAAGGAAAGATGCGCGAACCACGGTGTATCGCGCTCCTGTTCGCCAAGCCAGCGGAGGAATTCGCCGGTCAGGAAAGCGGCTGGGGATTCGTCCTTCGAGTAGACGGGTGGCGCGTTGGTCACTGCGCTGTCGGTCGTGCCTCCATGCTCGTCGGCTGGGCGATGGATGTCGGGAAAGCCGGCGCCGCTATCGATGCCGCGCGCCTTGAGCCACGACAGCCATGGTTTCTGGTGCTCCGGCAGGAGTTGGCGCACGGTGAAGCCGGGCAGCACGCCTTCGTAGCTTTTCAGCCGCGGGTCGCCCGGCGCCAGCGTGCGCGGATCGGGCGATACGTCGGTATAGCCGAACAGCGTCGGATCATAGCCGAGGTTGCGCGCCGAGAGCGCGATGTTGCCATGGCGGGCGTCGAGCGGCGTGCCGTTGCGGCAGACGCGGTTGTTCATCTGGTAGAGGCCGGTGTAGAGGCAGGCGCGTGCCGGCGAGCACGGCGCCGCGCCGCCATAATGCTGTCGAAACAGTACACCCTCGGCGGCGAGCGCGTCGGCATTCGGCGTCCGCACCACCTTGTGGCCTGCCGCCGACAGGCACTCGCCGCGCCACTGATCGCAGGTGATCAGGAGAACATTCGGGCGTCTGTCTTTTCTGACCAATGCTGTATCCTTCATTGAGAACGTGCCGCTCATGGAGCCGAATTTTTGTGGCGACGCAAGCCTGAGGTGTTCGCGAAACGGTGAACAAAAGTTGTCTTATTGTTCACTTATAGAGCACAGTCCATTCTGTGTTTGCGACCTTTGCCGTCGGCCGGCGGGTCCTCATATTGGCGTGGAGCGCGGCATGGGCCGCACAGGACAAGGGAAGGAGCAGGAAATGCTCGACCAGATCAAGGGCCTGCATCACGTCACTTCGATGGCCAGGGATGCACGCCAGAACAATGAGTTCTTCACAAAAAAGCTCGGCCTGCGCCGGGTCAAGAAAACCGTCAACTTCGAGGCGCCGGATGTCTACCATCTCTACTATGCCGACGAGGTCGGCACGCCCGGTTCGGTGATGACCTATTTTCCTTTCCCCAACATCGGCAAGGGCCGCCACGGCGTCGGCGAAGTCGGCGCAACGATCTATTCGGTGCCCGAAGGCACGCTTGCCTATTGGGAAAAGCGTTTTGCCGATGAGGGCGTCGCCGGCCTCTCGCGCGACGAGAGCTTCGGCGAGAAGCGCCTTGGCTTCGCCGGTCCCGACGGCGACGGGTTTGCGCTGGTCGAGAACAACGCCGACACCCGTACGCCGTGGGCGAAGGGCGATGTTCCCTCCGACGAGGCGATCCGCGGCTTTCACTCGGTGTCGCTCAGGCTGAAGGATGGCGGCGCCACGGAAGAGCTGCTGAAATTCATGGGCTATGAAGAAGTCGACACATCCGGCACTGTAAAAAGGCTGGCGGTGAAGAACGGCAACGGCGCCAATATCGTCGACATCGAATCGCTGCCGGGCGCCGCTTTTGCCGATCTCGGCGCCGGCTCCGTCCACCACGTCGCCTTCGCCGTCGAAAACCGCGCCAAGCAGCTCGAAGTGCGCAAGGCGCTGATCGACACCGGCTATCAGGTGACGCCGGTGATCGATCGTGACTATTTCTGGGCGATCTATTTCCGCACGCCGGGCGGCGTGCTGTTCGAAGTCGCCACCAACGAGCCGGGCTTCGACCGCGACGAGGACACCGCCCATCTCGGCGAGGCGTTGAAGCTGCCGTCGCAGCACCAGCATCTGCGGCCCTATCTCGAGCAACATCTGCAAAAGCTGGAAGGCTGAGGACAAGGCAATGAGCAAGGACGCTTACATCTACAAGACACTGCCCGGTTCGCCTGATGGATCGCTGCTCTTCGTCTTCCATGGCACCGGGGCCGACGAGAGCCAGCTTCTGTCGCTCGGCCGTGATCTCGCGCCGCAGGCGACCATCGTATCGCCGCGCGGCGATGTCTCGGAACACGGTGCCGCGCGCTTCTTTCGCCGCACCGGCGAGGGCGTCTACGACATGGACGATCTGGCGCGGGCGACAGACAAGATGGTTGGCTTCGTCAAGGCACATGTCGAGGCGGCAAAGCCCTCGTCGGTGCTTGGCCTCGGCTATTCCAACGGCGCCAACATCCTGGCCTCGGTGGTGTTCGCGGCGCCCTCTCTGTTCGACGTGGCGGTGCTGATGCATCCGCTGATTCCGTTCGAGCCGGAAATCGAGGGAAGTCTCGCCGGCCGCCGCATCCTGGTCACAGCAGGCAGGCGCGATCCGATCTGTCCGCCCAACCTGACCGCTCGGCTCGAAGCCTATTTGCGCGCCGATGGCGCCGATGTCACAGTGGAGTGGCACGACGGCGGCCATGAGGTGCAGTCGAACGAGATCGAGGCGGCGCGGCGGTTCCTGTCCGCTACGCCGGTAGAAGGAGCGTAAGCAATGCTTGACCAATTGCCGGAGATCGAACTGGAGGATCGCGGTTCCAAGGGCCGTTATCTCTTGCGCGGGCCTGATGGCGCCGAGGCGGAGATGACCTTCACCAAGATCGGCGAGCACCAGATCATCATCGACCACACCGAGGTGCCGGATGCGTTTCGCGGCCAGGGCGCCGGGCTTCGCCTCGTTACCCGCGCCGTCGAGGACGCGCGCGCGGCGGGCAAGAAGATCATCCCGCTTTGTCCGTTCGCCAATGCCCAGTTCCATCGTCACCCGGAATGGGCCGACGTGCTGAAGCAATAGCGCTGGTCCTACCACAGGCCTTAGCCCGCGGTGACGGTTGAGGGCGGGCAGCCACAAGGGCATCCATCGCTGTGGCATTTGCGCAGATCGCCTGTCCTACCCGGTGGGTTGTCTTGCCTAGTGGGTATCGCCTTGCCTAAGTAGGTATATTGCCGCCCGACCAATCGAACCGAATGATCCCTTGATGACCGAAACCGACCTTGTTCCCGTCTTCGATGGCCACAACGATACGCTGCTCAGGCTCCATCAGTCGAAGGACGCGGATGTCGAAAAGCTGTTCATCGAGGGAACGCAGGGCGGCCACATCGACCTGCCGCGTGCGAAAAAGGGCGGCTTTGCCGGCGGCATGTTCGCGATCTTTCCGCCGCCGCTCGAGAAATCCAAGCGCAGTGCGGTTCCTCCTGCGCCGAGCGATACTGAGCCCTTGCCGCCCGAGCTTCCGCGCGCCGACGCGCTCGCCTCCACCATCGCGATGGCCTCGATCCTGTTCAGGCTGGAACGAGCGTCGGCGCTCACCGTCTGCCGCAGCGCCGGCGACGTGCGAAACGCGATGGCGCAAGGGTCGATCGCGGCGGTGTTCCATATAGAAGGCGTTGAGGCGATCGACCCCGAACTGACAATGCTCGACGTGCTGCATGCGGCCGGCTTGCGCTCGCTCGGCATCGTCTGGAGCCGCCCGAACGCTTTCGGCCACGGCGTGCCGTTCCGTTTCCCGTCGACGCCCGATACCGGACCTGGCCTGACCGATGCCGGCAAGGCACTGGTCAAGGCCTGTAACCAGCTCGGCATCATGGTCGATCTTTCGCACCTCAACGAAAAGGGGTTTCGCGACGTCGCCGAGATCAGCGACGCACCGCTGGTGGCGACCCACTCGAACGTCCATGCGATCTGCGGCCATTCCCGCAACCTCACCGACTGGCAGCTCGGCGCGATCCGCGAGTCGGGCGGCATGGTCGGGCTGAATTTCGCGACCGGGTTTTTGCGCGAGGACGGCAGGATGAATGCCGATACCAGTCTCGACATCATGGTGCGCCATGTCGATTCGCTGCTGCAGGCGCTGGGCGAAGACGGCGTCGGCCTCGGGTCCGATTTCGACGGCGCCATGATCCCGGCTGTGATCGGCGACGTCACCGGCCTGCCGAAGCTGCTCGATGCGTTCGCCGAGCGCGGCTTCGGTCGCGCGCTGATCGAGAAGATCGCCTATCGCAACTGGATCAGTATGCTGGAAAAGACCATCGGCTAAAGCGTGTCGCCCGGCAGAGTAGCCAGCGACCTGCAATATATCGATCGAGCGGGGTTTTGATGATCTCGACAAGACCGTTGTCTCCGGAGCTCAAGCCGCGGATGATTGCGGACTTCGAGAACTTTAGGGCCGGCTCTTGAAGCGCCAGACCGTACGAGCCGATGTCGCCATCGTCGGCGCCGGCTTTACCGGCCTGTCGGCCGCGCATGAATTGAACAGGGCCGGCATTGATTTTGTGCTGCTCGAGGCGCGCGGCCGCGTCGGCGGGCGGGTCGAGGCCAAGTGGAATGGGCTTGGCGAGCTGATCGACAGCGGCGGTCAGTTCCTGTGCGAGGACATGCCGGAACTGATGGCCCTGGTGCGAACGCGCGGTAAGACGTTGGTCGAGACCTATGTTAAGGGCGAAGTCATTGCCCAGCCGCGGACGGGCGAAAAGGAAGCCGAGCGAATCTACTGCGCCTCGATGGCGATCCGCGACCGCATGAACGCGATTGCACCGGCCGATCCGACTATTGCCGGCTTGACCGTCGCCGCATGGCTCGATCGCCAGAACGATCCCGGTGAGGCCAAGGCGGCTTTTCGCTCGATGATCGAGGGCCTGTGGTGCCAGGCGCTCGAAAAACTGCCGCTTTGGCACCTCATCAACAATGACCGTCGTATCACCAATGAAGTGTCGGAACTGCAGTATTTCGTGCACGAAACCATGCAGTCTCTGGCGGATGATCTGGCTGGCGATCTCGGCGACCGCCTGCGATTGAACACGCCGGTCAGAACGATCGAGCGCAGACTGGGAGGCGTTCGTCTCGCGTCGACGACGGGCTCGATCACAGCGCGAACGGCGCTGATCGCCATGCCGCCTATGATGGCTTCGAAGCTGGATTTCGCGCCGCCGCTGCCGGTTGCCTTGGAAAAGGCCCTCGGTGTCTGGCAAAGCGGCGCGGTGATCAAAATGCAGGTGCGCTACCCCACAGCCTTTTGGCGCGCCAAGGGCTTGAGCGGCATGGTGATGTGGCGCGATCCGCCGGCCCTTTTTGCCTGTGACGTCAGCAAGGATGGCGGCCACCCTGCGTTGGTCGTCTTCGTCGGCGGGCCGCTTGCCCTACGCTGGCGGGAATTGGGAGATGCCGCGTTGCGCGCGGAGGTTACGGCGCGGCTCAAGGAGGCGCTCGGCACGGATGCAGGCAGCTTCACCGATTTCACATGTCGCGACTGGACCGACGATCGCTGGAGCGGCGGCGGCTACAGCGATCTCATCATCGATACAAGTGCCACCGACGCCGAACAAACCATCCTGGCCGGCGCCCCGCCAGTGTATTTCGCATCCTCGGAATTGTCTCCGTCATTTCCGGGCTATGTCGAAGGCGCAATCGTGGCTGGGCGCACTGCTGCACAGAAAATCCTCTCGAAATTCAATCCGCAATAGTCAAAAGCGCCTCATGGTCGCAGAAGAGGCGTCTCAAGGTGGCGACCGGACGTCGCCGGGCCAGAGCGGCGGCGTGATTTGATCCCGTGAACATGCGACTGCATGAAACAGTTCGGCAACGAACTCCCTCGCCCTCGCATGACCGAATATGCCCGGTACTGCCCGAATTCCCGTTTCAAATCTGTTACACGGTCAGTTTGCGCGCGTCGTTCGTCCGTTACCGGGTGCGGCTAAGTTCCTTTCAACAGAAAAAGAAAATCAATGAAGGGAATGGCGATGCATACGAAAATCCAGACTGCCTACAGCGCCCGCCTGCAGGCGGAGCGCAACGATCGGCGGCCGAAGCTGGCGCTGCGCCGGCGCGCCAACGACCATCCGATGGCGCTGTTCGTGGTGCTGGGCGCCGCCGCGTTCGTCGGCATGGCCTTCGCGCCGACGGTCGGTCCAGCCTTTGCTTCACTGAACCCGCCGGCAAACATCGTCAACGGCGCGCCGACCACAACCAAGACCGCGCGTCTGCCGATGCCGGAGATCGATTTTGTCTGCAAGGGGCAGGCCTGGGGCGCCGAAAGTGCGGACTGCCTGCGCGTCATCGCCGAGCAATCCGGCATTCACAAGGCTCGCGCGGTCCGCGTGATCGCCAATGCCGCGCCGCTGACCCATACGCCGAACGTTTTTTGATGCCCCCGAGCGACCCTCCAGCGCTCCAGGCAGGCTCCCGCCGCATCCTCGGCTGGGAGTCTTTTTTCTCTGCCCTTTGTTTGAGCATCGGATTTTTTCAAAAACCGATTTCCGCCAGTGTTCTAGCTGCCCAAGGCGGCCTGCTCGGCAATGGCCGACAGCACGCCGCGCACGTCCAGCGTGCTGAACGGCTTTTCCAGGATTTGCGGACGCTGCGGCGCGGGCAACGCCTCGATTTCGGCTTTCGCTCCGATCAGGTCGCCGGTGACCAGAACGAAGCGCCGCGCCAGATCAGGCTTTTCGGCGAGCAGTTCGCGATAGACTGATATGCCGCTGGTGCCGGGCATGCGCAGATCGGAAAAGACAATGTCCGGTGGCATGTGGCCGGTCAAGGTCGCGGCGGCCGATGCCCAGGCCGGCACGATCCGCGACTTGATGCCCATCAATTCCAGAATGTCGGACAGCGACGCGGCGACATCCGGCTCGTCGTCGATGATCAGCGCATGGCGCAATCCGCTCGAGCGCGACGGGGTTTCGCCGGCGGCGGCCGCGCCGGCGGCGATCGCCGGCAACTGGACGACGAAACGGGCGCCCCTCGGCAGAACTTCCTCGAACCAGACATCGCCATTGTGCCGTTCGATGATCGATTTCGAGATCGACAGGCCGATGCCGGTGCCGACGCCGACCGGCTTGGTGGTGAAGTAGGATTCGAAGATGCGGGAGCGTATCGCTTCCGGCACGCCCAGCCCGTTGTCCTCGACCGAGAAACAGGGATTGCCGCGATCGCTGCGAAACGTGCGTACCTTGATCAGCCGGTCGCCGCCGATGCCGGCCAGAGCGTGCTGGCTGTTGATGAGGAAGTTGGCAGCCACTTGCGTCACATGGTCGGCGTCGGCCATGGCCAGCAGCGGACCGCTGGCGAAATCGGTATCGATAATGATGCCGGTTGACCTGGCGCCGTAGGCTGTCACTTCGAGTGCCGCGCGGACCACCTGGTTGAGGTCGGTTTCGGCCTGCGACGCGGGATGCAGGCGGACCATCGAGAGGAAGCTCTTGACGATGCGGCCGCACCGCTCGGCGGCTGCTCGCACCTTCTCGGCCCGCACCTTGGTCTGCGGGTCTGAGGCGAACTCGTGCAGCAGCGTCGATTGGGCGACGACCACGGCGAGCGGGTTGTTGAGCTCGTGTGACACGCCGGCAAGCAGCGAGCCCATCGCCGCCATCTTCTCGTTCTGGTGCAGCTTTTCACGCTGGCGGCCGATCTCCTCTTCGGCGCGCAATTTGTCGCGAAGGTCGCGGATCGAGCCGAAAATCAGGCGGCGGTCGGCGACCCGCATCTCGGTCGCGGTCAGTTCGATCGGAAAGACCTCGCCGGCCGCATTCTGGGTTACGGTCTCGATCCGCTGGCCGACCATCGGCGCGCCGCGGCCCGACATGTATTCGGCGCCCGACACATAGCCCTTTCGATAATATTCCGGAACGACGGTGTCGAGCAGGTCCTTGCCGAGGATGTCGCTGCGCTGGTAGCCGAACATCTTTTCGGCGGCCGGATTGAATTCGATGATCGAACCGGTCTCGTCGATGACGATGATGGCGTCGAGCGAAGCCTGCAGCATGGTGCGGCGGATGACTTCGCTGGCATGGGCATCGGAAAGCGATCGTTCGATGGCGTCGCCTATGGCCAGTGCCACGATGTGCAGCGTTGCCTCTTCCTCGTCGGTCCATTCGCGCTCGTTGACGCAGTCGTTGACCGCCAGCGTGCCCCACAGATGGCCATGCGCAAAGACCGACACCGACAGGAACGACTTGATGTGCTGCTTTTCGAAGTCGATTCTCAGAAAACCTTCGAGGTCGCGCGTGTGTCCCGCGAAGATCTTGCCTTGCCGCTCGTCCTCCGCCAACCGTTCCAGCAGTGGGTCCGAATTGACAACCGACTGCAAGATCACCGTTGGCGATGCCAGTTCGCCGCCAAATCGCGGGTTGATCCAGTAGGCCGCGACCGACTGGGCAAAGCCCTGGCCGGGCAGCTCGCGCAGCCGAAACAGGATGCCGCGCTGGCAATCCATGGCCTCGCAAAGCCTTTCAAGGATGCCGTCCATCTCGCGCTGCCAGTCGCCGGCTTCGCGAAGCCGGCGAACGACATGGACAGCCGCCATCGCCGCGCCCTGCCTGACGCCTTGCATACCGCTGCGTGCTGCTTCAGCCGTCATGGTCAGCCGTCATTTCACAGTCGTGCCCGGCCACAGTGGTACCAGTGGTCGCGCCGCTCAGTTGCTTTCGCCGGTCGGCAGCGAGAAGATATAGCCTTCGCCGCGGACCGTGCGCAGGAATTTCGGATTGGCAGGGTCCGCCTCGATCTTCTTTCTCAGCCGCATGATGCGGATATCGACCGCGCGTGACGATTCCGGATCTTCCACGAAGCCGATCGCCTCGGAGATCGCCGCACGCGTCAGCAAACGGTTGGCACGTGTCAGGAAGACCTCCAGCACGTCGAATTCGCTCTTGGCCATGTCGATGACCGTCCCATTGGTGCCGGTGACGAACCGGCCGTCGAGATCGGCATGGAAAGGGCCGAAGCTCATGAAACGGCGGTTGGCAGTTGTTTCAGCCTTGGCGCCCTGTGGTTCGGCCGGCTGCGGCACGCGGCGCAGCACGCTGCGGACCCTCGCCAGCACCTCGCGCAATTCGTAAGGTTTGACGATGTAGTCGTCGGCGCCGAGTTCCAGCCCGACTATGCGGTCGAGCGCGGTGCCGGCGGCAGTGGCATAGATGATGCCGATCGGCATTTTCGAGCGCAACCAGCGGCCGAGCGACAGGCCGTCCTCGCCCGGCATGGCTATGTCGAGGATGGCCAGATGAAACGACTGCGTTTCCAGCAAGGTTCGCGCGGCGCTGGCACTCTCGGCCGTCGCGACATCGTAGCCGCTGGCGCCGAGATACTCGGCGACCGCGTCCCTCAGATCGGGCTCGTCCTCGACGATGACAATTCGTGCCCGCACTATGCTCTCGCTCCCGCTTTCAGCGGAAAGTAGATTGGGTATAAACATCATGTCCAGCACTCATCTTCGGTTGCCGGTTGCAGGGTGGAAAAAAATGGTTGCACGATCCGTCATCGCGCTTGTTTCGGTCGCCGAAGTGGTCGCGACCGATCTCGCCGACCATCTCGAACGGCGTGGCCATGACGTGCGCGCGGTGCGGCAGCCGTGGGAGGCCGAATCCTTGCTTTCCGGAAAGGGCATCGATGTCGTCGTCGTCGGCGACAGCCTCAGCCAGGCGGAAGGGCGTGATCTGCTCAGGCGCCATGGCGGCGAGGGCGGGCCGGATTTCATCCTGATCTGCCGGCCGGCCGATCTCGTCGACAAGGTGCTGGCGCTCGAACTCGGCGCCGCCGACGTCGTCGAGAGCCCGCTCAACGTCAGGGAACTCGCCGCCCGTATCGGCGGCTTGCTGGCACGGCGCGGCAGGAACGCCGGGGAACTGGTGGTGCTGGAGAACGCGACGGTCGACCTCCGGTCGGCCATGGTCATGCATCGGTCCGGCACGGAAGAGCAATTGTCGCCGGGTCAGGTGGCGCTGCTCAGATTGTTCCTGGCCAGTCCGCGCAAGGTCTTGACGCGCGACGACATCATTGCCGCCGCGCCCGCCGAAAATGCCGATGCCTTCGATCGCTCGATCGATTCGCGCATCGTGCGGCTGCGCCGCAAGCTCGACACTGAAACCATAACCACCATAAGGGGTGCGGGCTACCGGTTCGATCCGCCGACGCAGTTCGCCGACTGAGGCCGGGGCCCTCACCGTACTGTCCACAGGCCCAGGCGCTCAGCGCACCACGAGAAGCGACGGACCTGTCGGCATTTCGCTGGCCGCGACGAATTCGCTCGCATGGGCACGATCCCTAAGAAGCACGGTGGCGAGGCCGGCAAAGCCGAGCAGGCCCTGTGCGTAGAGCAGTGCGGAAAGCACCGAAGCTGCAAATTTCGTGTTCATCGTTTTCGTCCCCCAATTTGGTTTTAAGTTCGGTTCAGGGAAACCCCCGAAGTGCCCGCGCCGCCAGCGGAGCCCCCCGGCGCGGCGCGGGCCTTCGGTCCTCTCGGCTGCAAGTTGCCGGAGGGGCCGCGCATCTTCTTCAGCCCAAAACCGACCCGCCAGAGGGTCTTGAGCCGGTTAATGCGCAGACTGGACACGATCCAGACCGTGGCGAAAAACAGTGCGGCATACAGCGTCGAAACTTCGCCTGAAGTCATCTCCGCAAGCTTCGTCATCGGGTTGCCGGCGAAGGTGCCGACACCACCAATGATCGCTGCGGCTATGCTTATCCTAAAGAGCCAGGAGATCGCGTTCGATTGCATGTTCATCTTCGTTTGTGCCGGCTGTTTTCGTTGGGTCAACTCTGCGGGTGGCCTGTATCCGGCTCATGCCGCTAGAGTCCGCGCTTTGTTGCAGATTGGTTTCGAGCCAAGTCAAGTTTCTTTCCTAGGAGCGAAAACCGCACTTTCGCTTGGAGATGGCAGTAGCTTTTTGCGGAATCCGGGCTCGATCAGCCGAGGCGTTGTGTCCTTGATTCACCCCTGCAAACCCCTCGGATGGGCTTCCGTCCGTTAACCAGAGGAAACAGATTCGAAACAGAAACGTCTGCCGTGCGAAATCAATTCGAAACGTGACCCAACGATAAGCCACTCATCGAATTGGAGCCGGCCGTGCCCGGCAGACAGGGGGATATCATGTACACTGGCATTTCCGCCAAGCTCATCAACATCGCCGCCGCCGTCACTGCGGGTACGGTTCTTCTGTTCGGCGCCGGCAACGGCGTTGCCCATGCCGCCAATCGGGCCGCCAATCAGATCGTGGCGCGGATTTCGCTTTCGCAGCAGACGATGGAAGTCCTGGTCGACGGGCGGCCGACCTTCGCGTGGAAAGTCTCGACCGGCGGCAAGGGGCATGTCACCCCGACCGGCTCGTTCAAGCCGACCCGCATGCACCAAATGTGGTATTCGAGGAAATACGACAGCGCGCCGATGCCGCATTCGGTCTTCTTCAAGGGTGGCTACGCCGTGCATGCGACCAATTTCGTCAAGCGTCTCGGCCGCCCGGCCTCGCATGGCTGCGTGCGGCTGCATCCGGACAACGCCGCCGATTTCTACCAGCTTGTCGAGATTTTCGGTCCGGCCAACACCCGGATCGTCATCGTCAAATAGATAACCAAAGACTATCCGCCTGCCGGGTATAAATATATTGCGGGTCGGATATCACTGCCCAAGAAAAAGGCCGGAAATTTCCGGCCTTTTTTGTCAATCAATCAACCGGGACCGGCATCAGCTTCGGATCCGGCTTCTCGGCGTGATGCGGCAGGTCCTTGCTGGCAATGAAGGTGTAGAACATCGGCACCACGAACAAGGTGAACATGGTCCCCACCAGAATGCCGGTGAAGATCACCAGGCCCATCGAATAGCGCGCCGCCGCACCCGCGCCGCTGGAGATGATCAGCGGCACCACGCCGAGCGCCATCGCCGCCGTCGTCATCAGGATCGGCCTTAGCCGCACCCTGGCCGAGGCGACGATCGCATCGCGCCGCCGCATCCCGTGGAGCTCGCGCTGCTGGTTGGCGAACTCGACCAGAAGAATGCCGTGCTTGGTGATCAGGCCGATCAGCGTGATCAGACCGACCTGCGTGTAGATATTGAGCGTTCCCAGCCCCAGATTGAGCGGCACGATCGCGCCGAAGATCGACAGCGGCACCGACATCATGATGATCAACGGATCGCGGAAGCTTTCGAACTGCGCCGCCAGCACCAGATAGATAACGAGAACGGCTGCCGCGAAGGCGATGATGATCGTGTAGCCCTGTTCCTTCTCCTGCCGCGACTGGCCGGTATAGTCGATGAAGAACGTCTCGGGCAGGCTTTCCCTGGCGATGTCCTCGATGGTCCTCAGCCCGTCGCCGGTGGTGACGGTTGGCAATGGCAGAGCGGAAATCGTGGCGGAGTTCAATTGGTTGAACTGCTCGATCACGGCCGGCGAGGCGTTGTTCGAGATCTTCACCACCGCCGAGAGCGGCACCATCTCGCCCGACGCGCTGCGCACGAAATACTCGGCCAGCTTTTCAGGGTTGTCGCGGAAGTTCTGCGGCACCTGCGGGATGATGTCGTAGCTGTTGGATTCGCGGTCGAATTGCGCCACTTCGGCGCCACCGACCAAGAGGGTCAGCGTCCGGCCGATGTCGGCGATCGGCAGGTTGAGCGCCGCGGCGCGGTCGCGGTCGATCGTCACCGTCACTTGCGGCGCGTCGTAGGACATCGAGTTCTGCACGGCGAGGAAGCGACCGGAGGCCTGCGCCTTGTTCTTGATGTCCTCGGCCGCTTCGTACACCTGGGAGGCATCGCCGGTCGAGCGCACCACCATCGTGACCGGCAGGCCGCCGCCGGAGCCGGGCAGCGTCGGCGGGGCGAAGACGAAAGCCTCGACGCCCGCCACCTTGGCAAGGCGGGCGGTGATGTCTTCCTGAAGTTCCTTCGAGCTGCGCGCGCGCTCGGCCCAGTCTTTGAATGCGAAGCCGACGAAGGCGTTGTTCGTCGGGCCTTGGAACGCAACAGCGGAGAACCGCGCCCTGGTTTCGGGGATATCATTCATCAGCCCGAGAATCTGGTTCACATAGGTCTCGGTGTAGTCCGACGTGGCATAGCGCGGCGCATTCACAATAGACAGCAAGAAGCCCTGGTCTTCTTCCGGTGCCAGTTCGCTCGCGGTCTTGGTGAACATGAAACCGGTCGTGGCCACCAGTGCGATGACGATCATCAGCGTCACTGGGCGATATTTCAACGAGCCGCTGACCAGCCGCTCATAGATGTTTTCGACGCGCCCGAACGTGTTGTCGACAATACGCTGGAAGCGGCTGTGCGAGCCGGCCCTGAGGATGCGTGCCGACATCATCGGCGTGACGGTGAGGGCAACGACACCCGAAAGCACCACCGAGCCGGCAAGCGTCACCGCGAATTCGCGAAACAGTGCGCCGGTCAGGCCGCCGGTGAAGGCCAGCGGCGCGAACACCGCGGCCAGCGTTATCGTCATGGCGATGACGGCGGACGAGATCTCCCGCATGCCGTTGAAGGCCGCCTGCATCGGCGACAAACCGTCTTCCTCCATGTGGCGGTGGATGTTTTCCACCACCACGATGGCATCATCGACGACGAGGCCGATCGCCAGCACCATGGCCAGCAACGACAAAAGATTGATCGAATAGCCCAGCGAAAACAGCAGGAAGCAGACGCCGATCAGTGACAGCGGAATGGTTACAATCGGCATCAGCACCGAGCGGAACGAGCCGAGGAAGAGCAGGATGACGACGATGACGATGGCGACCGCCTCGCCGATGGTCTTGAACACCTCCTCGATCGACGCGCTGATCTGCTCGGTCGAATCGTAGACGATCTCGATCGTCATGCCGAGCGGCAGCGTCTCCTGAATTGTCGGCACAATTTCGTGGATCGCCTCCGCCGTCGTCAGCGGATTGGCGGCCGGCGTCGGGAAGATGGCGAGAAAGATGCCGGGCTTGCCGTTGAAAGTGACCCTGGTGTCGGTGTTCGCTGCGGCGAGCTCGACGCGTGCCACGTCGCGCAGCCTCACCACATTGCCGTCCTTCGATCGGAGCGGAAGAGCGGCGAAAGCTTCCGGCGTCTGCAGCGTCGAGCGAACGGTAATCGAGGAAGCGACGTATTCGTTTTCGGTGTTGCCGGGTGCTGACAGGAAATTCGATTCGTTGATGGCGGTCAGCACTTCTGCCGCCGTCACGCCGCGCGCCGCCAGCTTGATCGGGTCGATCCAGACGCGCATCGAATATTCGGCGGCGCCGAAGATCTGCACGTCGGCGACACCCTCGACCGTCGACATGCGCGGCCGCACAACGCGCTCGATATATTCGGTGAGCTGTTCCGGCGTCATGTTCGGATTCTGCATCGAGATATACATCATCGCGAACTGCTCGCCGGTGCCCTTGACGATCACCGGGTCTTCGGACTCGTCCGGCAGGTCGCCGCGCACGCCTTGCACCTTCGAGAGGACTTCGTTCAGCGCGACGTCGGGGTTGGAGCCGAGTTTCATCTGCACCGTCACGGTGCTGGAGGACGCCCGGCTTGCCGACGTGACATAGTCGATGTTTTCGGTCGAAGCGACGGCACGGGCGATCGGCGCGGAAATGAACCCCTGGATCAGGTCGGCGCTGGCGCCGGGATAGGCCGTGGTGATCGTGATGGCCGTTTCTTCGACCTCCGGATACTGCCGGATCGAGAGGCTGAAGATGCCCTGGAAACCCAGGAGCAGGATCATCAAGGCGAGCACGGTCGAAAGGACCGGACGGCGAATGAAGATGTCGGAGAAGCTCATTTCTGGGCTGCCTGCTGGTCTGCCGGCTTGGTCGGATCGATCGTGTTGTCGACGGCAACGGACATGCCGTTGGAAAGGCGGTTCTGGCCGGCGGTAACGACTTCGTCGCCGGGCACGATGCCTTCCAGGATCTCAACCAGGCCGGCATTGCGGCGGCCTGGCTTGACGAACACCTGGGCAAGCACGAGCTGCGGTTTCTGTTCTTCCGCCGTCGGTTCGGCCGGCGTTGCCGCCGGTTCTTCCTCGGGTTTTGCCGCGCGCGCCTCGGCCGCGGATTTCGCAGTATCCGTGGCGGGCTTTTCTTCCGGCTTCGCAGGAGCAGCAGGGGCGGCGCCGTTGTCCGCGGGCTTTGCCGGACGCACCACAAAGACGAAGTCGCCGTACAGGCTGGAGGTCAGCGCGGTCTGCGGCACCGTCAGCACGTTGTTTTCCTCGGGCAGTTCGACGCGCACCTGCACGAACTGGCCAGGGGTCAGCTTGCCTTCGGGGTTGGCGACCTCGGCTCTGACTGTCACCAGCCGGCTGGTCGGGTCGATCTTCGGGTCGATACCGCGGATGGTGCCAGCGAACGGCAGCTCGCCGTCACCAACGCCAAGCCGTACCTTCTGGCCGATCTTGAGCAGCGGAAGCTGCTGTTCGGGAACCGAGAAATCGGCCCGCATCGTCTCCAGATCCTGCAGGGTGACTACGGAAGTACCGGGTGAGAGATACTGGCCGAGATCGATCCTGGGGATACCCACGGTGCCGCTGAAGGGCGCTGTCAGCAGCTTCTGCTCGAGCACCGCCTGCAGCCTGTTGACCCGCGAAGCGGAAGCCAATGCGGCTGCCCGCGCCGTATCGAGCGTCGATTCCGAGCCGACATCGCGTTTCTGCAATTCAAGGGCGCGTGTCAACGCCGTCTGGTCGAGCGCTGCTTGCGCCTTCGTCGCATCGAGATCGGCGCGTTCGGCGGCATCGTCGAGCTGAAGGAGACCCGCGTTGGCTTCAACCTTCTGATTGGCGTGAAACAGGATGTCCTTGACGATGCCGGCGGTTTCGACGGTCAGGTCGACGCCGCGGACCGCGCTGACAGTGCCGATCGCCTCGACGCCCGGCGTCCACTCCGTCGGCTTGACGATTGTCGTCGACACGGTCGCGGCCGGCGGTTTCATCGTGGCGAAGAATTGCTGCATTGCATTGTCGCGGAACAAATTGAAGCCGACGATGCCGCCGCACACCAGCACGAGCAGAATGAAGGCAATGATGAAACGCTTGATCACGAACAGTCCCCTTGGCCATGGCCCGGCATAACGGTCGGATGACCGAAACACATA
The DNA here is from genome assembly GCF_055811515.1 of Mesorhizobium sp. WSM4841. Lineage (NCBI taxonomy): Bacteria > Pseudomonadati > Pseudomonadota > Alphaproteobacteria > Hyphomicrobiales > Phyllobacteriaceae > Mesorhizobium > Mesorhizobium sp. WSM4841. Next base: position 59,043 of record NZ_JBVVQC010000009.1, on the reverse strand, counting down.
CCTGTGACTGGTCCCGATTTCAAATGACGGCGATCTTACTGTACCGTCTGGACGGTCTTGTCAATTCCGCGTAGGCTAAGTATGGGGAGCGAATGATGAAGGCCCGCAGAACAAATTCGCGTGATAAAATTCTCGCCGCCGCCGCCGATGTGGCACGCGAGACAGGGCCCGGCAGCCTGTCGCTGGACGCCGTCGCCAGCCGAGCCGGCGTGTCGAAAGGCGGCTTGCTGTACAATTTTCCGACCAAGGCGAAACTGATGCAGGCGCTGGTAGAGGATTACCTGCGCGCCTTCGAACAGGCGCTGGAGTCCGCCCGCACGGCCGGCGTCGACGGCGAAAGCCCGCTTGCGACTTACATCAAGCTTTCGGCCGAACATGCCGAGGAATCGAAACCTTCGGCTTCCTGGATATTTTCAGCGATCGCCGAGGATCCCGATTTCCTGACACCTATAAAATCGTTCAGGCGCCAGGTTTTCGAGCGCCTCAAGGGAGAGACGCCGGACCTCAAGGCGCTGCTGGTCTGCTACCTCGCCATCGAAGGACTTCGCAGCATGAACCTGTTCGATTCGGACGTCCTTTCGGTCGACGAACGCCGGTTGCTGGTATCGTCCTTGCTGGACATCGCGGGATAGATTGCCGCGTAGGCCGGGCGTAGCCACCTTGGTGAGATCCTCTCCGCTCGCCGGCACGAGGGGCGCCTTGCTGTTGTAGACGATGCCGGTGGTGACCAGCTTGGTCGAGAAACAGGTTGAGCTGGTTGGCCAGAGTGCCGTTCAGGGAACTTTTGTTCGGCTGGCGATTTTGGATGTATGGTGGGAACCCGAACGGCCAGAAGGGTGTTGCCGATGACGACAAAACGCTTTGCGATCTGCGCGCTCGCTTTCGCGATGGGCTGCAGCATGTCCGCCGCGGCCTTCGCTGGAAGTCGCGACCAACGGGCTGACCCTGAACGCTACGTTCCCGCCGAAGGCGACATCATCGACATCCTGTTCGGCGGCCCGCGCTACTATGACCAGCAGTTGTTCACGACAGCCGCCGGAGCCTGCTCCTACCAAAGGGTCGGACCCGACGCGAATGCGTTGAACAAGATCAACGATCACTATTGCGGGAAGTAGGCGGCAGGCTGCGGCGATCGCCAGCTCAGTCGGGCGATGCAGCGGCGCAGAATGAAGACTGTAGCGATCCTTCGCGCCCCCCTCTGTCCTGCCGGACATCTCCCCCACTTGGGGGGAGATTGGCAGTCATCGCCGCTTTCGCCAATCGCCGACGCTGGACGGATCGAGCCGCCGGTGAAGCCGCCAATCTCCCCCCGTGTGCCCCTTGTGGGGGAGATGTCCGGCAGGACAGAGGGGGGCGCTGTCCCGCCGGCATCTCGAGGGTTTTGCACCAAAGCGCATTCGACTGGAACACCATGGCGAGCCCACGCTCGGACGGATCGATGTCGTTGGCGCGAACGCCATCGATCAGCAGGTCGCCATCGCCAATGGCGCCCCCGCTTCGCCTTCCCACAGGATCAGGCTGGCCGCGCCGATCAGTCCTGCGCGGTCGCCAAGCTGCGCCGGCACGATCGGCACATCCCGGTAGGCCGGCATCGCCCGCTGCTCGACGGTCGCCCTGATGGTTGGAGCCAGCAGGTCGAAGCCATTGGCGAGGCCGCCGCCCATGACGATCAGGTCCGGCGAATAGAGGTGAAGAAGGTTGGTGAAGCCGATGCCGAGCCACCTCGCCTCCGCCTCGATCAATTCGAGCGCGCTGATATCGCCGGCACGTGCGGCTTCGACGACGTGCCTGGCCGAAACGTCGCCGTCAGCCGAAAGGCGCCTGAGCAGGGAGCCGTCGCCCGGCGTTGTCAGCGCTGTGGCACGCCGTCCGAGCGCGGTTCCGGAGGCGACCGCCTCGAAACAGCCGACGGCGCCGCAGAAGCAGCGGTCGCCCTCGCCGGTGATGGTCATGTGGCCGATCTCGGCCGCCAGCCCGCGCCGGCCGTGATAGATGTGGCCGTCGGCAACGACCCCGCCGCCGATGCCGGTCGACACGGTGACGAACACCAGGGAGCCGCTGCCCCGGCCGGCGCCGAAGCGCCATTCGCCAAGGGCGGCCGCGTTGGCGTCGTTTTCCAGCCGCACCGGCAGGCCGAAATGCTTGCCGAGAATGTCGATCAACGGCACGTCGTGCCAGCCGGCCAGCGTCGGCGGCGCGATCACGATGCCGGCCTTGGGATCGAGCGGTCCCGGCGCGCCGATGCCGATCCCGGCGACATCCGCAAGTGGGCGCTGTGCCAGAAGCGCCCCGGCCAGTGCGATGATCTGGCCGATCACCGCATCCGATCCCGCGATCGCCATCGTCGGCGCCGAAACCTGCGCGACAATGCGGCCGCCGCTCTCGACCAGCGCGCCGCGCAGCTCCGTTCCGCCGAGATCGAAGGCGAGGGCCAGTCTTGTCATCAGGCGGCGACCTTCAGCCCACGCAGCCAGGCCATGCGCCGCGCGAGGTCGGGGTCGCCGAATGCCAGCGATCCGAGCACCACCGTCTCGGCCCCGGCGGCGCGCAGGCGCGCCACCGTCTCGTGGCGGATGCCGCCGTCGGCAGCCAGGATGATGTCGGCCTCGCGACCCGCTTGCTGCATCAGCGTGCGTGCTTCAATCAGGCGGGGGCAAGCCTGGTCGGAAAGGCTCTGGCCCTTGACGCCGATGGATGTGCCGAGGAGCGTCACAAACGCGACTTCGGGCAGGAACGGGGTGACCGCAGCGACCGGCGTTTCCAGCCTGAGCACCACGCCGGCCTCGGCGCCGAGCGCATGCGCCAGCCGCACGGCGCGCAGGCCGGCTTCGCCGTTTTCGGCGTGGACACTGACCAGGTCGGCACCGGCATCGATGAACTGACGCGTCTGCTCCTCGACGATCTCGGCTTCGACCATCAGGTGCACATGGATCGGTTTTGCCGTCAGCCCGGCGATCCGCGCTACCAGATCCGGGAAGAACAGGAAGCCGGGGGTGAAGCGGGCGTCTGCGACATCGATGTGGTGGAGGTCGACATGAGGTTCTATGCGCTTCAGGTCGCGCTCCATATTGGCAAGATCGGCCGACCACAGCGAAAACTCGCCGAGCAGCCGGTTGCGCGGCAGGGCGGCGATGGCGTCGGGACCGGACAGGGTTTTGGTCGTCATGACGGAATGAGGCTCCGGAAGTTCGAGGAGGTGTGAAGGAAGGTCGTGATATCAGCCTGCAGCTCGGCGAAATGCCTGACGCTGTCGAGCGCCTTGGAAGAGATCTCCGCAAACGTGGCGCCGGGGATCGCCGCCGCGAGCGTATGGGCCGCCGTCAGCGGATGCACCGCATCCATGGCATTGCCGATGACGAGCGTGGGGATGCCAAGGGCAGCGGCGTCACTCGCTGAAACGCCCGGGCCGTCGGCGGCAATGTCGGCGAGGACCTGCGTGAATGGCGCGGCGTCCGGCCGGTCGAAATAGCCGAACAGCGAGGCAAGGTTGTCGGGCGCGTCGCGCTGCAGGCGCGCGGCGGTTTCCGATTGCGCGAAGATCGCCCTCGCCTTGTCGGGGCCGTGGTCCAGGATAAGCTTGGCAACCTCGGCGATCGGCCGCAGGTTCACCGGCGCGCTGTCGAAAATCCAGGCCGGCCGCACCAGCAGCAGGCCCGCGACGCGGTCAGAATGACGGCAGGCAAGGCGCATGGCGATCGCGGCGCCCATGGAAATGCCGCCCGCGACGAAACGGTCGAGACCGGCCTGATCGGCGGCGGCAACAACATCGTCCGCGAACATCTCCAGGGAAAACGGCCGGCGGCTGCCCAGTCCGGACGCGCCGTGTCCACGGCATTCCAGCGTGATGCGCCGCAACCCCGGCCCGGAAGGGAAAGCCTGGGCGACCTGCGCCTCGCCACCGCCCAGGCCGTGCTGAAAGACAACCGCAAGCCCGTCGCCGTGGTCGCAGACTTGGAGCAATGCGTCATCGCGAAGCAGCTTGGCAAGGCGGCGCATCAGGTCAGCCCCTTCAGGAAGCGGGCGACCCCGGGCGCTTCGTCGGCCGAAAGGCCGTGGGTGACCAGCGCCCCGTCAAAGCCTGATACCTTTAGTCGAGCGACAAAATCCGGGAAATTGACGACACCTTTCCCGGCGGTGGCGAAGCGGCCGTCGGCGAAACGGTCCTTGGCGTGCGCCATGGCGACATGGCCTGCCGTGGTTTCGACGGCGGCGGCGACGATGTCGCGTGCTTCGGCCGGGCTCGCCTGTTCGAACAGGTTGGCCGGATCGAGCACGATGCGCAGCCGTTTCGAGCCCATCTCGGCGATGAGGCGCATCGCGTCCGACGCCGAGGTGACGATGTTGGCCTGTTCGGGCTCGATGCCGAGATCAACGCCGTGGCGCTCGGCGAGTTGAAGCGCCTTTTCCATCTCGCTCGCCATGTCGTCCCATGCCTCAGGGGCGGCATTGTCAGGGTGATACGCCCACTGATCGTCCGCGTTGCGCGTTCCCGTGCACAAGGTGACCAGCGGAACAGAAAGGTCTGCCGCGGCCTTGATGACCACGCCAAGCCGGCGCAGGCCGTCGTCGCGCACAGCTCTGTCGGGATGGGCCATGTTGTAGGTGCCCGAGAGCGCCACCAGCGCGACACCGCAAGCATTTGACGCGGCCGCGATGGCATTAATGGCGTCTTCCGGTACCGCATCCGGCATCGACGGCAGGCCGGCGCAGGCCAGGTTGAACTGGGTGACGGCAAATCCCGCGTCGCGGACCGCTGCCAGTACGCCGGCCGGTTCGCTGCCCGGGAAGGTCTTGGCGAACACCCCGATCTGCATCAGACCGCTCCCGTGACGCTGGCGATCTCGACGCGATCGCCGGTTTCGACCGAACGGGCGATCGCCACCATGGCGCGGATCGAGGCAAGGCCGTCCTCGACGTTGGCGCCGCGCATCGGCTTGCCGTCAAGGATTGTCTCGGCGAGGCCTTCGAGCTGGCGCCTGAAGAAATGCCCGTCGGCGCCGAGCGGCTTTCGCGACGTTGCATCCTTCTCGTGAAAGATATCGACTTCACTCGCCCGGAAATACCAGGGGTTGAAGGTCTTCGCGATCACCGAGCCGTTTTCGCCATAGAGCTGGAAGCCCTCGTGCCAGTCCATGCGGACAGCCACGGTGAGGTCGAGATGGCCAAGCGCGCCGTTGGCGAATTCGGTTTCGACGAACCAGCAATAGGCGCCGAAACGCTCGTTGAGGCGGGCACGCACGGCGACGATCTCGCCGCACAGGAAGCGCGCAGTGTCGACGAGGTGCGAGCCGTGCGCGAGCATGAAATACTGCCTGAGATCGGCCTTCGGATTGCCACCCGGCTTGCGCGCCAGCTTGCTGGTGACCGGCAGCGGCTGGACCGCGTCGGTGTTGGTGTAGCGGTGAGTGGAATCGCAATACCAGGCTTTTAGCGCCAGGATCTCGCCGATCTCATCGCGGACGAAATTGCGCGCCGCTTCCAGCGCCGGGTCGAAGCGCTTCATGTGACCGACCTGCAGTACCTTGCCGGAGCGCCTGACCGCATCGGCGAGCATCTCGCCTTCCTCGATCGAGACGCCGATCGGCTTTTCGCACAGCACGTGCTTGCCGGCCTTGAGCGCCTTGATCGACATCGGCACGTGGTAGGCGTCGGAGGTCGCGACGATCACCGCCTCCAGTTGCGGGTCGGCGAGCATCTCATCGTAATCGCCATACATTTTTTCGGGTTCATAGGTCGCGCCCATGCGCGCCAGAAGATCGGGGGCGGCATCGCAGATCGCATAGAGATCGGCGTTCCCAGCCTTCACGCAGGATTCGAGATGGGCGAATTGGGCGATCGGCCCGCAGCCGAGCACGCCGACACGAAGGCGACGGTCTTGCTTCCGGATCATGGTCTCTTCCTTACGCGCCGTAGCCGCGCATCGTCTGGCGGTTGGTCTTGACCGCGGCGGCCGGATCGGCGGCGGCGATCTCGGATTCCTCTTCCAGCACCAGCCAGCCGTTGAAACGAGGTGCGGCGCTGGCGATATCGATCACCGCTTGGGTGTCGCAGACGCCCTTGCCGAGCATCGCCCAGGTGCCGCTGGCATCGACGTCTTTCAGATGCACGTAGCGGATGCGGTCGCGGTAGGTGGTGAGTGTGTCGATCATGTCTTGATGGCCGCGCAGTATGTGGCCGGTGTCGGGCACCCAGCCGACGAGCGAGGGGTCGATCAGTGCAAAGATCCGGTCGTAGTCGGCACGATCGAACAGCAGGGTGTTATGGTGGGAGCTGGGATGGACAGCGACCTGGACGCCGGCCTTGAGCCCGAGTTCGCCGGCCTTGTTGTAGAACTCCGCAGCAATATTGAACTTATCGTCGCGCGGGCCGTCGGACATGACGGTGGCCGAGCCCATCGAAACCAGCGCGCCTGGAAAGGCAGCCGCGAATTCGATCCAGCGCTGCGCCGCCTCTAGGTCGGCGCCGATGTTCTCCTTCAGCGTGAAGCCGCTGTTCGAGCCGAATGCGAAGGAGACGAGCGCCAGCCCAGCCGATTTCAGTGCCGTGGCGAATTCCGCCGGCCTGTCGGCATAGTGGCCGATCATCGTGTCGGTGATCTCGATGCCTGCATAGCCGCCATCGGCGATCGCCTTCAGGAGGTCGTCGGGACCGCCGGTAAAACGCTCTCCGAGCATTTCCCAGGTAAAGGTCTGGCATCCGACTTTCAGGTCTTTCACGATCGTCCTTTCATTCCTTGATGCCGCCCTGCGTCAGCCCCTCGATGATGTGCCGCGGGAAGAACAGCACCAGCACGATCAAAGGGACGGTGGCGACGGCCGAAGCTGCGGCGATGTCACCCAGGGCCCGACCCAGCGCGGTCTGCGAAAACATCGACACCGAAAGGATGACCGTCAGGATGCCGAAGCGGCCCTTGACGTTGAGCCGTGACAGCGCGAAGGCAGCTGGCGACCCGGCGAAGAGGCACAGGAATGTCGTGGCCAGCGTTGTAGCAGGGCTCGAGCGCGGGGATCAGCGATGGCGAGCCTGACGATTCAGTCATTTTCTCCTCCTTGCTCTGGCAGCCTTCCAGACAGCATTTCCGCATGTTCCATAAAAATTTTACGCGCGTCAACATTTAAAAATGCTGTAAAGCCTGCTTTCGAATGTGATCCCAGGGCGTTGCGACGTCGGGAGGTGGAATAGAAAATGCTGGAAAGATCAGCAGCCAAGCTCGGCATCGGCGTTGTCGGGTGCGGCAACATCTCGATGACCTATTTGCGCAATGCGGCTCTGTTCGGCGAGGTGGAACTGCGCGCCTGCGCCGACATATCGCCCGATATTGCGGCCTTGCGCGCCAGCGAATACGGCATCCGGGCTCTCAGCGTCGATGCGCTTCTGGCCGACCCGGAGATAGAGCTTGTCCTTAATCTGACCATCCCGGCGGCGCATTTCGATATTTCGTTTTCAGCGCTTTCGGCGGGCAAGCACGTCTTCACCGAAAAGCCGCTGGCAACCTCGGCAAGCGACGGCCGGCGCCTTGTCGCCGAGGCGGCGGAGCGCGGGCTGCTGCTGGGCTCGGCCCCGGACACCTTCCTCGGCGCCGCCGGACGGCGGGCGCGCCGCCTCATGGACGAGGGCGCGATCGGCCGCGCGGTGACCGGCACCGCCTTCATGATGGGGCGCGGCATGGAGCACTGGCATCCCAATCCGCAATTCTACTATCAGCCCGGCGGCGGACCGGTCTTCGACATGGGGCCCTATTACCTGACGATGCTGGTCAATTTGCTCGGGCCGGTGGCCCGCGTGATGGCGATGGCGACGCGGGGCCAGGAAGAACGGCTGGTCACCGCCGAAGGCCCCTACCGGAACACCAGCTTCAAGGTCGGCACACCGACCAACATCCTGTCGCTGCTGGAGTTCCGCTCAGGCGCCACCGTCACCTTCGGCGCCTCGTGGGATGTCTTCAGGCACTCCAACCATCCGATCGAGTTGCACGGTACCGAAGGCTCGCTCAGGCTGCCCGATCCGGACACGTTCGGCGGCACCGTTTCGCTGTCGGAACGTGGGGCCGACTGGGCCGACTTCCACAGTGAGAGCGAACTCTATGGCTTGCGCAATTGGCCCTATGCCGCGCCCGACCGCGCCAACTATCGCATGCTCGGGGTCGCCGATCTTTCGCGCGCGCTGACCACCGACAGAAGGCCGCGCGCGTCCGGTGACCTTGCGCTGCATGTGCTGGAGATCATGGAGGCGATTCTCGCTTCAGGAGAGAGCCGTAAGTCCGTCGCCGTCAACACAAAGGTTGATCAGCCGCCGCTTCTTGGGGAAGACGAAGCGGCCGGCCTGCTTGCCTGATATTGGAGGGGACCTACCATGACGATGACATCGCTTTCGCCCTTGCTCGATCCGGAGGCGCGGCATGTGCTCGGGCTCGACCGGCAGGCGGCTGCCCCGCCATTCGAAGCTGGCACTCCCGAAGAAGCGCGCCGCGCCTATGAGCAAGGCTTTCCGGCACTCCAGGGCGAGCGCGAGCCGGTTGGCTCACTGACCGAGCGCATCATCGCCGGGCCAGGCGGCCCGTTGACGCTCAGGATCTATCGCGGACAGGGCGTGAGCGGGGCCGCTGCCCGGGCGCTGCTCTATCTGCATGGCGGCGGCTGGGTGATCGGCAATCTCGAGTCGCATGACGAGATCTGCCGCTGGCTTGCCAATATGGCGGCCTGCGTCGTTGTCTCTCCCGACTATCGGTTGGCGCCGGAGCACAAATTTCCGGCGGCGATCGAAGATTGCCGTGCCGCACTTTCCTTCATGCAGGACAGCGCGGGCGACCTCGGCATCGATGCAGAGCGACTCGCTGTCGCCGGCGACAGTGCCGGCGGCAATCTCGCTACCGTGCTTTGCCTGCTTGCGCGCGGTGATAAGAACCCGCCGACTGCGCAACTGCTGTTCTATCCGAACACGGACGCCTCGCAGGCGGCGGACAGTTATCGCCGCTTTGCCGAGGGTTATGGTCTCACCGCGGCGACCATGGCCTGGTTCCGCGACCACTACATCCGCGATGCCAGGGACATTGGCGACTGGCGCGTATCGCCGCTCAAAGCCGCGAGCCTTGCCGCCGCAGCCCCGGCCTTTGTCGCCATCGCCGGTCACGACATCCTCGCCGATGAAGGCGAGGCTTATGCCAAGCGTCTGGAAGATGACGGTGTGCCGGTCGTCCTGCGGCGTTGGCCCGGCCATATCCACGGCTTCGTCTCGATGGGCCGTCATGGTCCGGCGGCGCGGCAAGCGGTCGGCGCGGCGGTTGCCGCATGGCGCAGCTTCCATCCTGTCTTTGGAAACGCTCAGGCCGACTGACGCATGACCAGCGTCGCGTCGAGATTGACCTTGGGGGCAACTGCCGCGTCGTCCTCGTCCAGCAAGGCCAGCAGCGTCTCGACGCTGCGTCCCGCCATGGAAGCGAAGTCCTGCGCCATGGTGGTGAGGGCAGGGCAGGTGTAGCGGCTCAGCGGATGGTCGTCATGGGCTGCGACCCGCAGGTCGCAATCGCCCTTGCGGCCGACCTTGCGGCCTTGCGAGTAGGCGGCAGCCATCACGCCGAAGGCGAGACGGTCGTTGGCGCACAGAATGGTCTTGCCCGGCAGACCGCCACGGGCGAGCATCGCTTCCATCTGCTCGTAGCCGATCCGTTCGAAATCCCAGGTGTAGTCATAGGTGTTGCCGATGAGCATCGGCTCATGCCCAAGCCGCTGCATGGCGCCAACATAGCTGTTCAGGCGTTCGCGCGAATTGTGGTTGACGTGCGGGATGTCGAAATAGACCGGGGCATCGCCGGAACGGCATAGATAATCGACGATCGTCGAGACGCTCTGGCTGTTGTTGTTGCCGACGAATGGCGTGTCGCCCTCGAGGTAAGTGTCGAAATAGACGATCGGTATGGTCTGTGTCAGCTTCTCCAGCGTGCGGTGGTCTGAGCGCAGGCCGAGCGGCGCAATCAGCGCGCCGGAAACCTTTAGGGAAAGAATGGTTCGCGCTGCTTCCACTTCGAGCTCGCGAGAGCCGTGCGAGGAGATCACGATCGGCCAGTAGCCTTCGTCGCGCAGCCTGAGTTCGATTCGGCTGACCATCTCGGAATAGAAGGGATCGGCGACCGTCGGCACGACAATGCCGATGCTGCGGGTCCGCTTGCGGTTCAGGTTTCGCGCAAAGAGATTGGGCTGGTAGTCGGACGAGTGCAGCGCCACTTCGATCCGCTGACGTGTCGCCGGCTTGACGCTCGTCGGATCGTCGAAATATTTCGACAGTGTCGGCCTGGAGACGCCGCACGAGCGAGCAAAATCCTCCATCGTCTTGTGCGTCATCGACATCAAAGCCCTCGCGCTGTTGCTTGCGCTGCCCGTTCCTACATACGGTGCGCCAGCGCGCATCTGCAAGGCGAAACTTTACAGACAATTTTGATAGTTTTCATGCGTCAATTTATTAATTGACGCGAAAAAGTACAAGCCGTATTCACCTCCGTGGGCGAATTCGAAAGTCATATCACCCGGAAAGTGCTCGCGCGGTTCATCAGAAGCGAGGCCGGGGCGAAACGCCGGGAGGGATTCCGCGAGATGAGGAAGCTGGTCAGTGCCGGCGAGATTCTGGTCGAGATCATGGCCGAGCGGATCGGCCAGAGCTTTCTCGAGCCTGGTCCGCTGCTTGGACCCTACCCGTCCGGAGCGCCTGCCATCTTCATCGGCCAGGCGGCGGCGCTCGGCCAGCCGGCCGGTCTCATCGGCGCCGTGGGCGACGACGATTTCGGCAGGCTGAATATAGAGCGGCTGCGGGCACTGGGCGCCGACGTGTCGGCGATCGCGGTACACAAGGGCCATGCAACGGGCACGGCCTTCGTCACCTACCGGGCCGACGCCAGCCGGCATTTCGTCTTCAACATCCGCAACAGCGCCTCCGGCCTGATCGAGACCGACGCGGCGGCAACAAACTTGCTCGCTAGCGCCGACCACGTCCATGTCATGGGTTCGTCGCTGTTTTCCGACCGCGCCATCGCGGTGGCGCTATCGGCGATCGAGACTGTCAAGGCCAAAGGTGGAACCGTGTCCTTCGATCCGAACATCCGCCGCGAGATCATGCAGGCGTCCGGCATGCGCGCGGCGCTCGATCATGTGCTGGCGCGAGCCGACATCTTCCTGCCGAGCGGCGAGGAGCTCTTCCTGTTTTCATCGGCGAAGGACGAGAAGGGCGCAGTCGACGAATTGCTCGCCCGTGGCCTGTCCTGCGTCGTCTTAAAGAAAGGCGCTTCCGGCGCCGTTTATCATGATCATCACGGTGCGGTCGCCTCGTCCGGCTTTGCCGTCGACGAGGTCGATCCGACCGGCGCGGGCGATTGTTTCGGTGCTGCCTTCGTCTCGTTCTGGCTTCGCGGGGCGGCTCCTGCCGAAGCCCTGCGGATCGCCAATGCCTGCGGTGCGCTTGCCGTCACCCGCAAGGGGCCGATGGAAGGCATTTTCCCGCTTGAAGCGGTCGAGGCATTCATCGCCACGGGCAACACGCAGTGAGTGACGCGACGCGAAGGTTTGCGAACATTGCGGCCAGGCGCGCCGCAGGCGAGAAAAGCGGCATCGCCTCGGTCTGCTCGGCGCATCCGCTGGTCATCGAGGCTGCCCTGCGCCACGGCGTCGCGCGGCACGCGGATGTGCTGATCGAGGCCACCTGCAACCAGGTCAACCACGAGGGCGGCTACACCGGGATGACGCCCGCCGACTTCCGCAGCGTCGTCGAGGCGCATGCGCTGAAAGCGGGTTTCCCAGTCGATCGCCTGATCCTTGGCGGCGATCATCTCGGACCCAATCCCTGGAAGCACATGGCAGCAGCTACCGCGATGAAGAAGGCGGGGGGGATGATCGACGCCTATGCGAGCGCCGGCTTCACCAAGATGCATCTGGATACGAGCATGGCCTGCGCCGACGATCCAGCCGTGCTTGCCGATGAAACAATCGCCGCACGCGCGGCCGAACTTGCTGCAATCGCCGAGACGGCGGTCGAGCGCGCCGGCAGCGAGAAGCCCGTCTACGTCATCGGCACCGAAGTTCCGGTGCCGGGCGGTGCGCTGGAGGCGCTCGACCACTTGCATGTGACCGCGCCGGACGATGCCTTGCGAACGGTGGAGGTACACGCCCGAGCGTTTTCCCGCGCCGGCCTCGAGGCCGCTTTTGCCCGAGCGATAGGCGTCGTCGTCCAGCCGGGAGTCGAGTTCGGCAATACCGAAATCGTGCCCTATGCGCCGGCCGAGGCGACCGAACTGGTGGCTGTCCTCGACCGCATGCCAAAAGTTGTTTTTGAGGCGCATTCGACCGACTACCAGCCGGCCGAAGCGCTCAACGCTCTCGTTCGCGACGGTTTTGCCATCCTCAAGGTCGGCCCCTGGCTGACCTTCGCGCTTCGCGAAGCGCTGTATGGGCTCAGCCATATCGCCGATATGCTCGCGCCGGATCCTTCGCGCGAAAGCCTGCCTGCCGCGATGGAACGCATCATGCTGGCGTCGCCGGACAATTGGCAGAAATACTATCCGGGCACGCCGGAAGAGCAGCACGTGCAGCGGCATTTCTCGTTCAGCGACCGCATCCGCTATTACTGGCCGACGCCGGAGGTGCAGCGCGCGACACAGACGCTGTTGGACGTGCTGAGCGAAAAGGATATCCCCCGGCCTCTGATCAGCCAGTATCTGGGGCAGCTCGGCGCCGAGATTGCGGCAGGCCGGGTCAAGCCTCTCGCGCACGACCTTCTGATCGGCAGCATCACCCGTGTCCTCGATATCTACGCGGACGCGACGGGACAGTAGGGATCGCGCTGCCGGAAAGTCGGCATCTGCCTAAACCCGCCTCATAGAGTCCGATGTCGACGTCGTTTCGAAAAGGGCGCCGCCGCAATTTACAGCTAACATGTTAGCGTGCTATGGCTGCTGCACATTGATATCTGGAGAGAATAGCAGTGGCCTCGCGCTTTGGTCTTTCGGTCGCCCTGACCACGCCTTTCGAGGCTTCCGGGCAAATCGCCATCTTTCCCATGATCACGCAGGCCCGGGCTTGCCTTGGCGCCGGCTGCAGCAGCGCAACGCTCTTCGGCACCACCGGGGAAGGCGCCTCGGTGGGCACGGGAGAGCGGCGGATCGTCACCGAGGCCATGCTGGCCGCCGGCATTCCGGCACATCAGCTCGTCGCCAGCGTGCTGGTCGATGCGGCCGAAGACGCTGCCGAACAGGCGCGGCCTGCCTTGCAGTGCGGCGTTCGCAACATCCTGCTGGCTCCACCGAGCTACTTCAAGAATGTCAGCGAGGACGGGTTGTTCGGATGGTTTTCCGCCGTCTTCACTGCGCTCGGCCCACTGGCCCGCGGCGTCCTCCTCTACAACATCCCTTCTGTCACCATGGTGCCGCTCCCGCTTGCCCTGATCGGTCGGCTGCGTGCGGCCTTCCCCGGCGTGGTCGCAGGCGTCAAGGATTCGGGTGGCGACTGGAGTTACAGCGAGGCGCTGCTAAGAGCCCATGGCGACCTGGTGATCCTGATCGGCGACGAGCGGCACCTGGCCAAAAGTGTGCGCCAGGGCGGGCAGGGCGCCATTTCCGGCATGGCCAATTTCGTCACCAGTGAAATCCGTGCCATGGCCGAGGATGGGCGCGACGATGCCCGTGTCGAGAGCTTCGTGCTCGAATTGCTCAAATATCCGGTCACCCCGGCGGTGAAGGTCATGGTGGCGCGCAAGACCGGCGACGAGCGCTGGCTGGCTGTCCGTCCGCCGCTGGAGCCGATCGCTTCGCAGGGGCGGCAACAGCTTGCTGCCGCCTATGACAGGCTGTTTGCGACAGAGCCGGCCTGACCGGCAAAGGGAAGCGCGCTGAAATGGACGACAGCAGCGAACCGGGAACCCTCAGGGAAAGAGCTTATGCCAGTTTCACGCGGCATTTGCTGGCCCGCGATCTCAGGCCGGGACAGTTCGTGTCGCAGCGTGAACTGGTTGCCTTTACCGGGCTGCCGCTTGGCGCCATCCGCGAGATCGTGCCGCGTCTCGAGGCCGAGGGGCTTTTGACGACCATCCCGCAGCGCGGCATGCAGATCGCCCATATCGACATCAACCTGATCCGCGAGGCCTTTCAGTTTCGCCTGTTCATGGAGCGCGAAGCGGTGGCGTTGTTCACCGTCAACGCCTCCGACGCCGAGCTCGCCCGCCTGCGGCACGAGCATGAGGACATGCTGGCTCAAGCGCTGTCGCAGGCGCCGACGCCGGAAATGGAAGCCAGGGCCCAGAACATCGATTGGGCCATGCACGACACCTTCATCGATGCACTGGGCAACGAGATCATCGCCAAGGCGTATCTGGTTAACTCGGTAAAGATCAGGCTAATCCACCAGGAGCGTTTCCGTATCGACGGGCGCGTCGTGCCGGTGATGCAGGAGCACCTGACGGTGATCGAAGCGCTCGAGAGCCGCGACCCGCAAAAGGCGGTCGAGGCGATCAGCCGGCATATCGACAACGCGCGCCGGTTGGCGCTCCAGATCTGAGGACGTATGGTTCGCGGCTGCCGCGACACTATCCACAACGACAGCAACCCAGGGAGGAAGAAATGTCGTCCAATCCGTTTAAGCCAACAAGAAGGCAAGTCCTTGCAGGAACCACGGCGCTCGCCGCCGCGGGTCTGGCGGGCCTTCGCCCGAGCTTTTCCGCCAGCGTCGACTGGAAGCGCTTTGCCGGCACCACGCTCGACGTCAATCTGGTGAAAAGCCCGCGCAGCGACACCATCCTGAAATATATCGCCGAATTCGAGGAGCTGACCGGCATCAAGGTCAATGCCGAGGCGACGCCGGAACAGCAGCAGCGGCAGAAGACGGTGATCGAGCTCAGCTCCGGCAAGCCGAGCTTCGATGTCGTGCATCTGAGCTATCACGTGCAGAAGCGCCAGTTCGAAAAGGGCGGCTGGCTGGCCGACATCGCCGGCTATCTCGCCGATCCGACCCTGACCGATCCCGGCCTGGTCGAAAGCGATTTCGCCGAGGCCGGCATGCTTTTCGCCAAGGACAACCAGGGCGTGCTGCGTTCGCTGCCCTTCTCGGTGGACTACTGGATCGTCTACTGGAACAAGGAGCTGTTCGAGGCCAAGGGCCTCAAATACCCTGAATCGTTCGACCAGCTGGTGGCCGCCGCCGAAGCGCTGACCGATCCATCGACCAACACGTTCGGTTTCGTCGCCCGCGGCCTCAAGAATGCCAACACGCCGGTGTGGACGTCGCTGATGCTCGGCTACGACATGACGGCGCTCGACGACAAGGGAAAGCTGCGCACCGAAACGCCCGAGGCGATCGAGGCCGCTGCCCTCTACCAGAGGCTGATGACCAAGTCCGCCCCTCCGGGCGTCACCGGCTTCAATTGGGCTGAAGCGCAGTCCGCCTTCCTGCAAGGCAAGATCGGCATGTGGTTCGATGGCGTCGGTTTTGCCCCGCCGATGGAAAATCCCGAAAAGTCGCGCGTGGTCGGCAAGGTCGGCTATGGCGTCATGCCAAAGGGGCCCAAGGCACATGCCTCCGGGACGTTTGGCGACGGCCTCGGCGTGACCGCCTCCAGCGAAAAGAAGGAAGCTGCCTATCTCTTCTGTCAGTGGGCGGTTTCCCCGGCGATGGGCGCGCGCCTGCTCCAGGCCGGCGCCGGCGTGCCGTTCCGCAAGTCGGTGCTGGAAGATCCCAAGGTGCGCGAAGGCGTCACCATGCCGGCAAGCTGGCTCGATGCAGTGGTTCAGTCCGGCAATATCAGCAGGCTGGCGCTGCCGGTGATCATCCCGGTCACCGAGTTCCGCGACATCTACGGCGTGGCGTTGACCAACATGATTGCCGGTGCCGATCCTGCCGAAGAACTGAAGAAGGCCACCGCGCAGTTCCAGCCGGTTCTCGACAGGAGCGAGCAGGGCTGATGTCGACCATCGCCCCAGGTCGCACCGGGGCGACGATAGATCGCACCGGGGCGGCGACGCAAGCCATCGAGGAGAGCCAGTCGGTCCGACTGGCTCCCAACTACTGGCCCTTCGTCGTTCCGGCGCTCGTCGTCGTTAGCGCCGTGATCGTCTTTCCCTGGGCTTTCACGCTCTGGATGAGCGTCAACCGCTGGACGCTCGGCCAGTCGCGGAGCTTTGCCGGGATGGAAAACTATCTCCGTCTGGCCAGCGACCCGCGATTCTGGGAATCCCTTGTTCATACGTTGACCTACACCTCCCTCTCGGTGGCAGCGCCGATGTTCTTGGGCACTGTCGCCGCCCTGATCTTCGACGCCAGGTTTCCGCTGCGCGGCCTGCTGCGCGGCGTCTTCGTCATGCCGATGATGGCAACGCCGGTTGCGGTGGCGCTGGTCTGGACCATGATGTTCCATCCCCAACTCGGCGTGCTCAACTACCTTCTATCGCTGGTCGGCATCCCGGCGCAGGAATGGATATTCAACGCCAACACCGTCATCCCTTCGCTGGTCGCGGTCGAGACCTGGCAGTGGACGCCGCTGGTGATGCTGATCGTGCTGGGCGGGCTGGCCTCGGTACCGCGCGAGCCGTTCGAGAGCGCCGAGATCGACGGTGCCAATGCCTGGCAGCAATTCCGCTACCTGACCCTGCCGATGATCGCGCCGTTCCTGATGATTGCGTTGATCATCCGCACCATCGATGCGCTGAAGAGCTTCGACATCATCTATGCGATGACCCAGGGCGGACCGGGCACGGCGTCCGAAACCATCAACATCTATCTCTACAACACCGCCTTTTCCTACTACGACATCGGCTATGGCTCGGCCATGGCCGTGGTGTTCTTCATCGTCATCGTAGCGCTGTCCTTCATCCTTCTGATGCTGCGCCAGCGCTCGCAGTGGAACGATGCGGAGGGCAAATAGATGAGCTCACGGTTGCTCAATCGGATCGGCCTGTTTTTCGCGGCTCTGGTCATCGTCTCGCCGGCGATCCTGTTCTTCCTCTGGATGATCTCGCTTTCGCTGAAATTCGAGATCGACAACGGCGCCTATCCGCCGATCCTCATCCCCGAACGTTTCGCCTGGTCGAACTATGTAAAGGTGTTCGAGGAGAACAATTTCCTGCTCTATCTCTGGAATTCGGTTCTGGTGACGGGCACGGCGACACTGCTGGCGCTGCTGATCGGCGTACCGGCCGGCTATGGCATAGCGCGGCTCAAGGCCGAAAGATCGGCGGTCGTCATCATGATCGCCCGCATGACGCCGGGGCTGTCCTATCTCATCCCGCTGTTTCTGCTGTTCCAATGGATCGGGATCCTCGGCACGCTCTGGCCGCAGATCATCATCCACCTGGTGGTGACGGTGCCGATCGTGGTCTGGGTGATGATCGGCTATTTCGAGACCACGCCGATGGAACTGGAAGAGGCGGCCAACATCGACGGCGCCAGCTCCTGGCAGGTGTTCCGGCTGGTCGCCCTGCCCATCGCCAAGCCGGGCATCGTTGTCGCCTTCATCCTGTCGGTCATCTTTTCGTGGAACAATTTCGTCTTTGGCGTGGTGCTCGCCAGCCGCGAGACGCGCACGCTGCCGGTCGCCGTCTACAACATGCTTTCCTATGAGCAGGTGAGCTGGGGGCCGCTCGCCGCCGCCGCACTGGTGGTGACGCTGCCGGTGCTGGTCCTGACCATGTTCGCGCAAAAGCAGATCGTCGCGGGACTGACCGCCGGCGCGGTGAAGGGCGGCTGAAGACGCATTCCAGCTCGACATCAATTTTTCTCCCGGAGAAATCCAATGGCATCGGTAACCATCAACAACGTGCAGAAGGCTTTCGGAGCCACCAAGATCATTCACGACGTCAGCGTCGACATCGCCGACGGCGAGTTCGTCATCCTGGTCGGCCCGTCGGGATGCGGAAAGTCGACGTTGCTGCGCATGATTGCCGGACTTGAAACGATCTCGGGCGGCAAGATCACCATCGGCGAGCGTATGGTCAACAATCTGCGGGCGCGGGACCGCAACATCGCCATGGTGTTCCAGAACTATGCGCTCTATCCGCATATGACGGTTGCCGACAATATGGGCTTTGCCCTCAAGATCAAGAAAGCCGATCCTGCCGATACCGCTGGCCGCGTCAGGAATGCCGCCAGCATCCTTGGCCTGGAAAAGCTGCTTGAGCGCTATCCGCGTCAGCTCTCCGGCGGCCAGCGCCAGCGCGTCGCCATGGGCCGCGCCATCGTGCGCGACCCGCAGGTCTTCCTGTTCGACGAGCCGCTTTCCAATCTCGACGCCAAGCTGCGCGTCCAGATGCGCGGCGAGATCAAGGCGCTGCACCAGCGGCTGGGCACCACCACCATCTACGTCACGCATGACCAGATCGAAGCGATGACCATGGCCGACAAGATCGTCGTGCTGCATGACGGCCTGGTCGAGCAGATCGGCGCGCCGCTCGACCTCTACGACCAGCCGGCCAATCTCTTCGTTGCCGGCTTTATCGGCTCGCCCGCCATGAATTTTATTACCGGGCGCATTGAGGAAGGCGTGTTCGGCAGCGCCGGCGGGCTGATCCTGCCGCTGCCGGAAGGCGCCCGCCCGACCGACGCTGCAGGACGCGAACTTGTCTACGGCATCCGTCCCGAGCACATCCGCGCAACTGCCCAGGGCATGCCGGGCACGGTCACGCTTCTGGAAGCCACGGGTTCGGAAATCTTCGCCAGGGTCGACTGCGCCGGCGAGGAAATTGCCTGCCTGTTCCGCGAGCGGCTGCCGCTCAAGCAGGGCGCGCAGATACGGATCGAAGTCGATCGCGCATGCGCCCACCTGTTCGACGCGAAAACCGGCCAGCGTGTGTGATTGGCGCGGCCTGTGCGGCGGGTTCGCTGACGGCTGAGGTTCACTAGTCTAGAGCCAGATACCATCTTTACGGTCGAGCGGGCCAACGCTCTCGGGTCCCGGATCAGCTTCTGCGGCTTCTGCGCCGTAGACCGTCCAGAGCATGTAGACAAAATACCCGATCTGCAAACCTATCGGGCTAATGATCGCCCAGCCGATTGAACCCGTTGCCCAATACGTCGAGATCGACACAAGGCACGACGTAGTGAGTATCCCCACCAGGACCTGCAGAACATTCATCTGTTTTTTCAAAGCGTCCCGGAACTGACAACAGCCGAGAGGCTCCCCCAACCCAATACTCGATACTCGATACCCCGAACCAACATCCCATTATTTTAGAGGTTGCGCAAGTACCATGTCGGGTAGCGGCTGCGACATGCAACCGTCAGTTTAAAGTTGTTTATTCCGGCGGTCTGTCGGCTGCCAAGAAGGGTGAAAAAGCTGGTGGAGGCGACTCTCGCGGATGGCTCCGCCTGGGCGATTGGGGCGTATCCTCATCGTCGTCCGCCTTGGCCTGTCCTGCAGGCGATTCACACCGCAGGCGGAGCAAGTTGCCGTCCTGCAAGCGGGGAAGCCGATTGGCCAGCCAGGACGACAGCACGGTCTGGGCAGATCGGTCAGCCTCCCATCATCCCAGCGGATGACCTAAAGCGCGTCGCGTTTGCCCGGCCTCATGCGACGCGCTTTAGGTTGTTGTTTTTATGCATGTCGTTGTCGCAAAACCGCTGCACACTTTTGCGCGACATGCATTAACCTTCCAATCGGCCGCGGTCCAAAGCAGGTGCAGATATCTGGTTAGAGGAGATCCATAGACCAAAAATTCCGATTGGCGTCTTGGCCCCTCTTTGATCGTCAACTGGGCAGACGAGACAGTTCGAAGTCGGTTCCATTTCTGGATAGCAGCTGCTCGGCGGACCGGAACATGTCGTCGAACGCGAGTTCATTCTCGAAGACTACCCCTCCGACGGCTATGCTCAGGACATCCTCCGCCCCTTTTGGCGCGAAATAGACTTTCGCAACGCGCGCCCGGATACGCTCTCCGACCTCCTTGGCGTCTTCTTCGGTGGCACCAGGTAGAAATACCCCAAAGATGGATGTCCCTATGCGGCCGATCAGATCCTCCTCGCGCACTGATGACTTTATGGTCGAGGCTATGAGCCGCAAGGCCTCGTCGCCCCATTCAATACCAAATCGCAGGTTGATGGATCGAAGGTGTTCGGGATGGATGACCAGGAAGGCGCCCGAACGAGAGCCATGCTCAGATGGCTTCTTTACTCTCCGTTCGACGATCGAAGTAAAAACCGTTCCGTTCAAGCAGCCCGTCAGGCCGTCGTAGGTCGCTGACTTGTTTAGCTCTTGCCGATAGCGGCGGATCTCAACCCGACCCCAGCCGATCAACAGGAAGAGCGGTAGCCCAATGGCGAGGGGGACGAGCGTTGCCGTGACAACGCCGCGTCCGAATGGCGTGAGTCCATCGGCGAACAGGAGCAGATAGTTGAGGGCCAGCGAAAAGCCCAAACTCCCGGCGGTCCCCAGAAGCGTCAGCCATGCGATACTCTTCCACGCCTGGGCAGAGCTGTTCGCCATCGATTTTGTCACTAACCGATCTCCTGTCAGATAGGCTGGCATAAGGCCGGCAAGTTACAAATTCCGTCTCAAAAGCCAATACAATTTGATCGATCTGACTGAACGAGCTCTGGCTGACCCACAGATGAAGCTGGAGTTGCCCGCCAGAAAGATGGAAGACAACAGTTAACAAACTAAGTGTCGGCGCAGGCTGGACAACCAGCAGCGCAGGCAACCGCCTGTATCAGCATGCTGCGCTAGAGCCTGCCCCGATAAAATCGGGATGGGCTCTATATTTTTGTTTGAGCATGATCTTTTCCGAAAACCGGATTCCACTTTCGGGATCATGCTGCAGCGTCGGCAAGTACGGTTCCCTGAGCGCTCAAACGACGGACTGACTATCGAGGCGGGCCGAATATACCCATCTCCGTATCCATAGCTGTCACCTCCGCCTTGCCGTAGATACCGCTCGGCAATGACAGGGCCCAGCCATTGGAAACCAGCCAGGCGCCGACATCCTGCCTGCCGAGCCTGCATGGGGCGGCGATAGTGAAACGATCAACTTCCGGTGGCACGAAACATTTCAGCGCGCGTCCGCGCAACCAGGAGTTGAAGGCTGCGCGCCAGGAGCCGCAAGGCCAGACGACGTCATCAAAGGAACAGGTCTTGTCAGTGGCAATGCTCTGGACCCCGCTGATGACCACCGTCCGTCCCATCGATTCGAAGATCGCGGACGAACTCGCAATCGGAGCGTAGAGCAGGACCTCCCGCCAGTCTTGCGGCATCGGCGTTTTCGGGGGCACGGCGAGATCGAGTTCGCTGAGTGGCGGACGGGGCTCGATCCGTTCGATTTCCCAGGAATCAAGTTGTGGCGGAGCGATGAGGTCCTGAGCAATCTTGCGTGCCGGCTCTCGCCGTTGAGCGTCGAGAACGGTTGCGCCAGGTCGGGTTGGCTGCTTGCCGCGAATATCATGAGACGGCGTAAGAAAAGGTCGGTCGACCGAAAGCAATGCCCCCGCCCTGAATGATCAGGAGGAGCCCGGCCAGAAGCTCCAGGCTTGCGAGCGCGACAGCCAAGCGGATGCGGCTCGGCCTGTCCATCAGGTCGGGAAGTTCCTACGGGTTCGCGCCGGATCAAAAACCCGACGTCGATCTGGCAACCAATTTGAGCGCACCCTTTTCAACTCGATAGAACGGCATCGATCGCTGGCTGGATCCGTCGGCGCGAAACCGGAATAGACCTGTGGATCCGCGAAACCCGCTCGGATTTTCGAGTACCTGTTTGCTGAAGCCATTGGGTCCAACTGCGCTGGCGATCCCAGCAGTCAGCGCAACCATATCATAGGCGTAGGCGACATTGACGTCGGGCTGATAGTTATAGGTCGTCTTGAAGCGGTCGGCGATTGGTCCGGTTTCGCGCGGATCGAGCGTGGCGATATGGGCCCCTTCAAACAGCGGTTCGATGGGGCGTTCCAGCCAGCGGTTTGTTCCCACCACAGCGATTGTTCTTCCCGGGATACCCTTCGATTTCAGGGCGGCAAGGATTTGCAGCGGGCTGTCGTCTCCGCTGGCGACAATGACGGCGTCCGGAGCATCCACGAGTGAGCCCATGTCGGTGACCGCTTTGGTGCCGCCGTCGCCTGCCGAGTACGGGATAGTGACCGCCAGCGTTGCGCCATAGATGCTTAGGCTGTTCGCGACCCGCTTTTCAACGGCACTGCTGTTGGAGCCAGCTGCGACAAGCAATACGAACTTCTTGCTGCCTTTCGCCGCGATGCCTGCGGCGCCCGCCGCCGCGCTGTCTGCCTCGCTGAGGCGCACGGCATAAACGCCTGGACCGCCTGTGAAATTGTTGGCAAGTGCCAACACTGGCGGCCGTTTCGGTCCCGACAATTTGGCAATATGCTGTGCCGCCGGTAGTTCGGTCGGACCGATGACGACTTTCGCCCCCGTCGTGATCGCCTTTATCGACAATTCCCTGGCGTGTGCACTGTCGCCCTGCGTGTCCTCGACCGTCAGTGTGAGCAATCCATTGCCAAGATCCGCCATTGCGAGTTTTGCGGCATCGAGCATCTTCCTGCCGGTTTCCCCCGTGGCTCCAGGGGCGGACAAGGGCAGCAGCATCGTGATCTTCGTCGAACCACTGCCGATCGATTGCGTCGCCTGGGCTCGGCCCGCAACTGCGGCGTCATTCTGCACTCCGGGTGCGGCGATTGCAGCCGGATCGAGCGCTTCGGAAACGCTGCCTTTCGACTGGCAACCTGACAATGTCACGGCGAGCGCAAAGGCGATTGCCCTCGTCCGGAGCCAGAGGACCTGTCGGCCAGCTTCCATTATTTTCCACCCTATTTGCCGCCGGGTCACTTCCCGGTCTGATCTTCCAGTCATGTCACGGCTGAGTTGCGCCGTCTTGTGGTTCTTTAGCCTGCAAAAAGCCGGGCTCTGAGCGTCCTGATCTGTCTGGCTTGCCTTGCATTTCGATAGTCGGCGCATTTCATGTATCGCGGCCCAGGCACGAACACCCGCCGCACGCACACGCGTTTTCCTGCGGCAGGGGCGCTGTCTTCTCCTCCTGCTGAAAATGTGGAAAAGCCGAATGTTGCCACCGGCAATGGCCCGTCAACCTCGAACCCTTCCCTTGCCAGGATCGAGCGCGCGCTGGCAGTAGCGGACCGAAAGTGCCGAGAAACGGCTTTCGTTGTGCCCGGCGCGGTACTTCATGACGGTGGTGCACAGGTCGCCGTCGGCGAGCCTGTTCGCCTGCGCGAGATATTTGACGCCCAGCGCGATGTTGGTCTTCGGCGCACTCAGGTCTTCGAGCGGGCCTCGAAAGCCAAGCATTCGTGCTGTCGCCGGCATGACCTGCATCAATCCGACTTCTCCGTCGGCACCGCGCGCCTCGGGATCGAACCCGCTTTCGATCTCCATTACGGCGTGTGCGAGACGCGGCTCCAGGCCGTAGATCGACGACTGGCAGGTTGCAAATGCCTTCAGCGTTTCTCTCGTCCATTCCTGGGTGGCATCGCAGCGCGTCGGCCGCAACCGCTCGGGCAAAGCATTTGTACTCTAGTGGATTGTTCCGACGCACCCGCGCCGGCATGCATGGCAAGCAGGTCAAAACCGATCAAGGCGATCGTTCCGGCGATCGCCCGCAGCAGTGTTCGGGCGGCCATCATTGTCAGCCAGCCGGCGCGTCGCCGCCTTTTTGGTCAGTTCATGTACTCGACCATGCGGTCGTGGAAACACTCGCATTTATTGAGGTAGTCTTCGTCGCGATAATTTGTCTTCAAATAGCCGAAAGCCTTGCCGCAGGCGACCTTGGCCTCGGAGGCCCAGACGAAGACAGGCCGTGACGAGTGGATCCATTCCGAGCTGTTGGCGACGGCGACAGACTCGTCCATCAGTTGCACTACCTGGTTCTTGAGATCGACGATGTTGTCGGTCTGCACCAGGTTGGACGTGCCCACGACGCGACAATAATCGACCGACGGACCTTCGATGATGTCGGCGGCATACGCCGTCGATCCAACAGCCAGGAACAGTGTTGTACCGGCAGCCAGAAGTCTTGCAGGCTTTTTCATGATGAATTCCCCTCTACCATTCGAATGTATAGCATGGCACCTAGCCCGTGCGCTATTCCCCTAAACCGCGTTGGCCGTGGTCGTATGCTGGGTTATTCCGTCGTCATAAAGCAGCGTGATCGTGCTGGACACCGGCACGTTCGTTAGCGTGGCCACGTCCACGAAATTGGTGCCGTTGGTCGTACCGTCGGCATCGACGCTTAGCGTGCCGGTCCCCGCATCGTAGTTCACGAACTCGCCGATATCGGCTCCCCCCGGGGCTGTGTCGAACAACGACGTCAGGTCGATCACGTCGCCCTGGCCGCCGGCGCCGCTGTAGTCGGAGATGAGATCCTTGATGTCCAGCTGGTCGAGTTTGAACGTATCAGCGCCGTTTCCTCCAGTCATTGTGTCTTGGCCGAAACCTCCAACGAGGAGATCGTTGCCGTCGCCACCGCTGATAAGATCGCTGCCACCACCGCCGCTGAGGAAATCATTGCCTCCCCTGCCTATGATGACGTCATTGCCACCATTGCCATTGAGGTGATCGATACCGGATGTGCCATAGATCTGGTCGGCCAAGGTGGCATCGCCATTCACCGTGATTCCGGGATCGCCAGGATCATGGGAGAAGAATTCGAATCTGACTGCACGGGCCTGGTAGTTGCCGCCATCATTGTCGAAATAGGAAAGTGTCCATGTGTCGCCGGCGGCCGGTGGATTTGCGATCAGATAGTCCGCGAGCGTCGTCGTCGTTGCGACCCCGGCGCCGTCGAGAAGGAAGATATGGTCATAGTCGACGGTCGCCTTCATCAGTCCGGTGGCCGGGTCGTAGGTCCAACTCTGCTCGAACGTTCCGGCAGTCAAATCGTCTTCAACAACTGCAAAACGGTTCGCTCCAATCCTGATCTCGACTTGAACTTCCGCCTCGCGATGCGATCCCGCACTGCCGTCTCCGAAGACGCCTGGATTGCGCTCCCCTAGCGGGATCGGAGTTACGAAGGGAGACTCCTGGAAGTCGGTGTAGACTACTAGTGTCGAGCCATGAGGATCTGCCGTTATGGCGCTTACCGTGGCTTGGGAGAGGCTCAGGTTCTGGGTCTGGTCATTTCCGGACGTGAGCGGGCTGTTACCATTACCCACCTGTGCGGTATCGCTGGGCAAGCTGGTCGGCGGGACTTCGTGGATGCCGACAGTCTGAGTGACGTGGGCGGTGCCGTCGAAGACGTCCAGCGACAGATTGACGTTGACGGTGTCGGTTACCGTTGCGGTCGGCCTGTAGACCAGGTCGTCCAGCAGGTTGATGCCGCCGGCCGGATCGTAGAGCACAGTGCCGGCCGTCAGGGCGACGTAGGTGACGCCATCGAAATAGAACGTGCCTGTGGGGATCGTCCCAGTCGCGGTGACGATGAGGTTATCGCCATCCGCATCGGTCGGGATAGTAACCAGCAAGGGATATCCGTCGGGATAGCTCGGCGTGCTCAAAGTTTGCTGTGCCGGATCGCTCGACATCCAGTTCTGGGTGTTTGCGGCAACCGGGGCATTGTTGACGTCCGACAGGGTGATGGTCAGCGTCGTCGTCGACAGGTCGCCGTCGCCGTCCATGATGGTGTAGACGAAGGTGTCGGTTGCACCGCCG
>NZ_JBVVQC010000009.1:0-33323 GCF_055811515.1 Mesorhizobium sp. WSM4841 | reverse complement strand
GCGGCCGCAGCGTCGGCGCCGAACACGTCATCGGTGGCGTCGCTCAGCACGTTGCCGGTGGCGATGGCGCCCTCGGCCACGCTGTTGGTGTTGGCGTTCGCCGTCGGCACGTCGTCGACGACGTCGATGGTGAGCGTATCGTTGGCGCTCTGCCCGTCCTGGTCGGTCAGCACCACTGCGAAGTTCTCGAACAGGCTGTTCTCACCGAGGGCGGTGGGATGTGCCTCATTGTCGAGGAGCGTGTAGGTGTAGCTCACCTGACCTGTCGCGGCATCGTAGGCCGTCACAGCCAGCGTGTTGCCCTCCGGCGTCGTGAACGAGCCCGCCGTGAACACGCCATTGGTGATGAAGGCCTGACCACCGATCGTCAGCGAGGCAATGCCGTCGGGCGAGGAGATGGTGAAGGTGCCCGTACCGGTCTCGGCCGTGCTTGACGGGTTCGACCCGGGCCCGCCCGGCGTCCCGACATTTAACGCCTCTTCATTCACCGTCACGTCGCCGCCACGGGCCTCGGGCGTCAGGTCGCTGATCACCGGCGGTGCATCGCCGATCGAGATTGTCAGTGTCGTGTGCGACAGGTCGCCGTCACCATCCTTGATGGTGTAGGTGAACACGTCGTCGACGCCGCCGGGCGTGCCGGCATCGCGCGCATAGCTGTAGGTGCCGTCCGCGTTCAGCGTCAGCTTGCCGTAAGTCCCCTGGATCTGCACGCCAAGCGTGCCAGCGTCGTCCAGATCGGAATTCGTCGTGCCGCTGGTGACCCCGACCACCGTCGCGCCATCGGCGCCCTGCGTGTCGGCCGTCCCGTCAGTCACGTTGACGTCAAGGCCGTCTGTCCCGCCAGCAAGCACATTACCCGTCGCGGGGCCGAACTGACCCGCCGCGATGCTGTCCGTGTCGGCAATCGCCGTCGGCGCGTCGTCGACGATGTTGATGGCCAGGTTGCCTGGCGCTGCCGGATCGCCGTCGGCGTCCGTCACCGCGACCGGGAGGTTTACGCTGGTGGCGTCGCCGGAAGTGTTGTCGATGAGCGTATAGGAATAGCTGATCGTGCCGAGGCCGGTCGCGGGATCATAGACATAGCTCGCTGTCAGCGAGCCGGTCGCGTCGGTGAAGGCCTGGGGCACACCGGTCAGCACATGGCCGCCCAGCGAGACTTCCGACACGCCGTCCGGCGAGCTGAAGCCGATCGTCCCAGAGGTCGTCTCCGAGGTCGCAGGCTCGTTCGAGCCTTGTGACTCGCCGCTGCGTGCCGGCAGGCCAGCCTCATAGACCGTGGTCGAGACTACAGGATCAATCGAAGGGGTAGAGTCTTTCTCCCTGACGCCAATCGTCAGTTCCCGCGGCTCCAAACGCCCAAACTGCAAGGCCGTCGGCGGCAGCAACGCCGACAGATCGAATCCGTTGCCGATCCCGCCGACTGGAACCGCGAAGTTTCCGCCGGCGCTGCCCGGCGTCCCGTTTCCCGGCCCCGCCGAGATGGAGCCGTCGGCGCCGAAGGCAATGTCGACATGGCTTGCTTCAAGCGCCGCCAGCAAGGCGACGCGCGGCACCTCAATGTCGCCGAGAATAAAGGTCGGCACGTTCAGGGCACCGTCCTTGATGACGACCAGCGAGCCGTCTGGCTGTTCGAGCAGAAGGTGGCGGCCATCGACTCGGATATTGTCGATGGCGACGTTGGCCGGAAATCTCACGGTGTTGCTGGCGTCGGCCACATACTGATGCGGCGCCGCAGCCGCTGGTGCATTGGCCGCTGCCGGCGCTTCCGTTTGCACTGGTGCGCCGTTGCCCACATCCGCCGGCACCGGCTCGGCTGCTGCCGGCTGCTCGGTCGAGGCTGCTTGCGCGACCTGGATACCTGCCGCCGATGCCAGGCCGGCGTGTTCATTGGAAGCAGAATGTTCGTCCGAGGAACCTGAAACACTGTCCAATTCGGTAATTGTCGCCATAGCTGAAACCCCTCCGGTATTTCTCTGGAAGAGACAGCGGTCACCTCGGCTTTGCAACAGTCTGGTAATCTATTCCATATATCCTAATATGCATCTGCCACTATTTTTTACGCATGGTAAACCACATTTATATAACCCAATATATATTGGCGCCGCAGACCGATTTGCTGGCAATCCTTACGACAATGACGCGGAAGAATAAGTATAAATATATATAAAATTTTATACAAAACAGGCGTAGCCCATTGCGACAAAGTTATCTACCTTCCTTTCCAGTAATTTGAGACAAGATTGGTAGCGTCCACAGTCAAAGGTGGGCGTTATGAAAAAAGAAAAGGCTGGCCTGGAAACCGGGCTCAAAATGCTTTTGCTGGCGATCGGCCTTGTCGGCCTGTCGCAGCCAGCACTCGCGAATGCCATTGTGGCGGATGTCGCTGCGGCCGGTGCGCAGCTGGAAAAGGTGCAGGCGCCGCCATGCCTCGGCGGCGTTTCGCTGGCGAGATTTCAGCCTTGGCGGCCTGCTGAAGCTTACCGCACAGACATGTTTCCCGGCAGCTACGGGCCAGCCGTTGCTGATTACGGGGAGGCTCTTTCGACGTCGCGGGGCGATGTCGGAATAGATCCTATGCAGACGGCGGCGATAATCCCCGGTGTGTTCGGATCGGTTGCCTTGTCGATGCGCAACTCTCCCGTCTCGGCGCGCTGGGCACCTGTCTACAGGGCCATCGCCGGCTGCTCTGTGAGCAGTGCGTGCGAGCGCAAGAGCGCTGCTTTTGCCGAGATCGTTAACGCTGTCAAAGACCGGGGATTCAGCGACAAGCTGTCCTTCGTCAACAGCAGCATAAACCGCGCGATTGCCTACAAGAAAGACAGTGCAGTTTACAGCAGGCTCGACTATTGGGCGAAGCCTTCGGAAATCCTCGAGCGACGGGCTGGCGACTGTGAGGATTTTGCCATCCTCAAGATGGCGGCACTGCTGCGGGCCGGCATCCCGGCGCAGAGCATG
The DNA here is from genome assembly GCF_055811515.1 of Mesorhizobium sp. WSM4841. Taxonomy (NCBI): domain Bacteria; kingdom Pseudomonadati; phylum Pseudomonadota; class Alphaproteobacteria; order Hyphomicrobiales; family Phyllobacteriaceae; genus Mesorhizobium; species Mesorhizobium sp. WSM4841. The sequence goes on along the minus strand of NZ_JBVVQC010000009.1, from coordinate 30,368 downwards.
TCGCTTGTTGTTCTCCAGGATCGCCGCAGAAAATTCTTTCATGCCGTGCTGTCGGTGAGTACGGACAGCGGCACATTCATCCTCGACAGTCTCAACAACACTGTTTTGAAAGACAGCGATCTCCCTGATTATCTGCCGCTGTATTCCTTCAGCACTGACCGGGCGTGGATCCATGGCGCAAAACCAGGGGGCGCGCAAATAGCCGACATCAAAGGCGCTTTCGCAACGGTTGCTCCTGGCGAAGGTTCGGAGCCGGATATGTCCCTGTGAAAATTACGCGAAGCATCGTCAGCCAGGGTTGAGCTGCACTTGCCCGGAGCGGCAGCTCTAAATTAGCCGTTGACGAACGCCATCAGCAGCTCCGGTTCGGGTACGGGCGCCCGCACTGCATTCAATTGACCTCGATACCGACGTTCGCCGGCGCCGATGACGAAGCCGCTGGCGATCGGAACTTCGCCATTGGCATCGAGTCGGGCAAAAATGTCGGCGACATTGAGATCCAGCGCCAGTTTGAGATCTTGTCGTGCATCATTGTTTTGTCCGGTCGGCAACTGACGCTTGACCAATTGCTGGAACGGAGCATTGAAAGTCAGGATCTTCTTGGATGACGCCAAGGCAAAAGCGGGCGAGGGGCAGGCAACCAATATGGCATTGATCGTTCTGATCGATGCAAGCTTTCGTAGGATCAGGTTTTCATCCGCCAGCCCGAGTATGCAGGCCACCCGTATCGCCGACGTCAGATTGCCAGTCTTGGTTTGATTTTTGGCGATCTCGTCGATCAGCATGCCGATCGTGCATTTCCTGTTTTCAGCCATCTGCTTCAGCGACATCCAGAAAGCCCTTTCCAGACGAATGCCGCGGCGTATGCCGCCACGCGCGACAACCCGGAACTCCAGCCCGAAATCCTCTCTGGTGATCGGCAGGAGCAACCGATCATGGGTGGTGGGCGGAGAGTTGGCGCTAGCGCTCACTCATGGCCTCCTGACGCGCCTTGTTGATCGGCTTCAAAAGGTAACTGAGGATCGTCTTGCGTCCTGTCTTGATGTCGACCGAACAGATCATGCCGGGGATGATCGAATAGGCCTTGCCGTCCCTTTCGAGGGTCGACTTGTCCGTCGCCACACGCACCTGGTAAAAGGGCTCACCCGTTTTCTCGTCGACCAGGCTGTCGGCGGTGATGTTGGAGACCTTGCCTTCGATGCCGCCGAAGATCGAGAAGTCGTAAGCGGTGACTTTTATCAGCGCCTCCTGGTCGGGACGAATGAAGGCGACATCGCGTGGCGAGACGCGCGCTTCGACCAGCAAGGTTTCGGAGGTCGGCACGATGCCTGCCACGACCGAGCCAGGCTGCACGAAGGCGCCAACCGTGTTTAGCTCCAGTGTATTGACGATGCCGTCCACCGGCGAACGGATATCGGTGCGCGCTACCTTGTCGGTGGCCCCACGAATGGTTTCGTCCACGACCGAAAGCTCGGCCAGCGCCTGCGTCAGTTCATCCAATGCTTCCTGTTGCAGCTGGAGGCCAAGCTCCTCGACCTGGAGTTGGGCTTCGGTGATCGTTGACCTGATCTTCTTGACTGTCTCGCCGGACAGGTTCAGCTGACCATTGAGTTCGGTCTGCTCCCGTTCAACCCGGATTTGCTCTGTCCTGGCCATCAGCCCCTTTTTGACCATTGATCCAACCAGTTTTGCCTCTTCGTCGCTAACGGCCAGATTCTTGGTGAGGCGTTCGGAATTGGCGGCTGCTTCGTCCAGTTCCTTTTCGCGCTGGTCGAGGCGCGATTTGAGAACCGACAATTTATTGTCGAAGTTTTCGCGCCGGGCGATAAGGAGCTTCTGCTCATTGTCGCAGATTTGCGGAGCGATCGACTGAATGTCGGCCGGGCACGGAAAGGGCCCTGCGAGATTGCCGCTTTGTTCGTATTTGAGCCTTGCGATTCGCACTTCAAGCGCGCGTGACTTGGCCTGCTGCTCGCCAAGGCTGGACGTATTCAGCGTGTTGTCGAGGCGAATGATCAGGTCGTTTTTCCTGACGACCTGCCCAATCTTGACGGCGATTTCCTGGACGACGCCGGCTTCGCTGGCCTGGATGATTTGGGTCTTGGACGCCGGGATGACCTTGCCGTCGCCGCGCGCGATCTCATCGACTTCGGCAAAAGACGCCCAAGCAACAAAAACGACGAAGAGCGCTCCTATGATGAATATGGAGGCCGACGCGAAAAGCGGCGGACGATCTTCTTTGGCAAGCATTTCCTTACGCCCCGTTATATTGAACTCGCTCAATATAATCTATTTTTCATCAGCCACTTTTCTGCAGTGCCTTTACGACCTGTTCCTTTGGCCCATCTGCCACTATCCTGCCTTGCTCGATAACGATAAGCCGATCCGCCAGCTCAAGCATGCTGTAGCGGTGGGTCGACACGATCAGCGTCGTGTTTTCATCGAAGGCTACTTTGAGCTGTTTGATCAATTGTCTTTCCGAGGCCAGATCCATTGAGCCTGACGGTTCGTCCAGGAAGACGATTTTCGGCTTGGTCAGCAGCAGGCGCGCAATTGCCACCGTCTGTCGCTGCCCCCCCGAGAGATTGGTACCCCGCTCGCCGACGTTCATGTCATAGCCGCGCGGGTGGCGAGAGACGAACTCGTCGACGCCGGCAGCCTTTGCGGCGTCGATGATTTCTTCGTCGGTCGCTTCGGGGCACGCCATCAGGAGATTTTCCTTGATGGTGCCTGAAAACAGATCGCCGGCCTGGGCGACGATCCCTACCGCAGCGCGAACCTCCGACGGGTGGTATTGGCGGATGTCGATGCCGTCGAGCAAAAGCTCTCCCGAGGTTGGGAGGAAAAGCCTGCCGATCAGGCGACCCATCGTCGTCTTGCCGGATCCTATGCGGCCGATGATGCCGATCCGTTCTCCCGGTTTCACCGAAAAATTGAGGCCGGCCAGAACCTCGTTTTCCGAACCGGGATAGACGAACCCGACATTCCTGAACACCATCGCACCGTTGCGGATGGGGCGGTTGACGAAGCCCACCGTGTCCGGCCGGTCTTCCGGTTGAGCCATGATCGAATTGATGATTCTCAACGAGAGCATGGCTTGCCGCAGTCTCGAAAGGGTGATGGCAATCTGGCCAAGCGGAGCAACCGCGCGGCTCGCGAGCATGACCGTGCCTATTATTGCTCCTGTCGAAATATGGCCTTCCGAGAAGGCATAGGCGCCGGCTACGACCAGGGCGACGGTCACAAGCTGTTGTATGGCCTGGGTGACGTTGCCGGCGGCGGCCGAAAGCTGCTTGATCTTTTCCGACGTATTGGCGGCGTTCTTGGAATGCTCGCCCCATTTCCGCAGCAGATACGCTTCGGCCCGCAGCGATTTGATCGTCTCCAGCGTCGAAATGGATTCGACCAGCAAGGCCTGGCGCTGAGAAGCCTCGTTCATCGAGGCGGCGACTCGCTTGCCGATACGTCGCTGCGTGATCAGCCCGACGATGACCGACGCCACGAAGGCCAATGCCGGTATGACCACCAGCCAGCCGCCTATCGCATAGATGACCAGAAGAAAGACGAACACAAAAGCCGTATCGATGAAGACGCTGATGGTGTTGGAGGTGAAGAACTCCCTCACGAACTCATATTGGGTTACGCGATTTGCGTATTCACCGGTCGAGCCAGGGCGCGCTGACAGAGACGAGTTGAGGACTTTTTCGAACAGAAGATATGATATTCGCAAATCTGCTTTGCGCCCGGCATAGTCGATGAGAGACGCCCTGGCGGTCTTCAAAAGCAGATCGAACAGAATGACGGCGCCGATGCCGATTGCCAGAACCCACAGCGTTGAATTTGCCTTGTTCGGCAGGATTCTGTCGTAGACATTCATGGTGAAGATCGGCGAGGCGATGGCCAGCAGATTGATGAATATCGCCGACAGGACCACTTTCGAATAGGTGCGCCAGAAGGCGCCCATCGTTCCCGTCAGCCAGTGACGCCTTTCTATCTTCGCCGCGGAACCGACCTTCATTCCTTCGGCGGCATTGGCATAGGTTATCGAAAAGGATACGCCGCCACTGATGAAACTGGCGGCAAGCTCGGATTTGGCGATGATCGTGCGGCCATCTTCCTGCGGGGCGGTCGTATATGCGCCGTCTTGCATCTCCGCCAGCAGAGCAACAGGCAACTGGCTGACGCGAAAGAGAATGGCAGGAAGATCGACACGACCGCGCAGAAAATCCCGGTGGCTGAATTCCTGGACCTCCAGACCGATCCGTTCGGCAAGATGCCTGATGTCCTCCACCTCTATTCGCGTCTCTGCCAGCGGAACCCCGGCGAACAGGACGGTTTCGGCGCTCGGCCTGCCGAGATATCCGGCAACAGCCGAAAAGCAGGCCTTGAATGCCTCTTTAGGGGAGAGGATGTTGGGTTGCTGATTCACGATCTGCCCGCAAGGACTCTCGATCGATCCTTAAACCAAGCTATTTTTTCCTGACCGGAGCGAGGATGTCGAAAGGCAGATCATTTTTCTGTTCCGACGGGGTGCGCGCATAGGTTTCGGTGTCAGCAGTCTCCGGCGTTGCAAACTCGGTCCTGGCATAAGCCGTCGCCTGTTTTGCCGGCTGAAGGTTCATCGTTTTCAGCAACTGCCCGGTCGCCGCCAGCAGCCGATACTCCGCGAAAAGCGATGCGTAGGAGGCAGTATCCGCCAGCGCTGCTGTGTTGAACCGCGTATTTTGCGCGTCAAGCACGTCGAGCAGCGAACGCTGTCCGACCTTGAATTGCTCGCGGTAGGACGCGACGATTTTTACGCTCTCGGCAGCTTGCTGCCGCAGAGTCTTGGCAAGTTCGGCTTGCCGGAAACGGCGATCCCACGAGGTGCGGACGGCTTCCTCGATTTCCCTGAAGACCAGATTCAATCCAAGTCGCTGTTCGCTGGTACGACGTATCTGTTCCTGTTCGTTGGCCTTGTCGATACCTCCGCGATAGAGATTCCAGCGCAGCACGAGTCGCGCCTCCAGGTCGCTGCCGTCCCCGTAGTCGCCATCAATGTCATAACCGGCTCTAGCGACGCCCTCGGCGACAATAGCGGGACCGAATTTTGCCCGGGCCGCATCCACGAGGGAAGCGGCGGCGTCGATATCGCTATTGGCCATGTGGACGCGTGGATTGTTCTCCCGAGCCAGTCCCAGTGCCTCATCAAGCGACCTCGGCAGCGCGCCGGCGACATCGCCCGGCCTGGAAGCGTTGGTCAGCGGTTTTCCCACGGTCTTGAAAAAGCGTATCTTGGACTGCTCCAGCTCTTCGGAAGCTTCCTGCAAGCGTGCCTTGGCTGCTAAAAGCCGCTCCTGGGCTTGTTGGCCGTCGGCATCGTTCAACGCACCACCCGCGATGCCTTGCCGGATATCGCCGAGAATCCCCTGATGGAAGCCCAGGTTCTTTTTCGCCTCGGAAACGATCGAAGCCTGCAGCATATATTCCAGGTAATCCTGGACGACGGAGAGCCCGATAAATTCCGACCGCTCCAACACCCGGAACGAGGCTCCGTCGACCCGCGACGCCTGACGGTCCAACTCGGCCCGCCGGGCCCCGCTGTCGTAGAGCGTCTGCCTAACCACGACGCTTGCTTCTGTCGGATAGAGGGGATCATCCTCCAGGGAAAGCGCCCGCTGGGACGAATTGTCGAGGCGGCGAACACCCGCCGACCCTTCGAGGTCGATGCTGGGAAGATAAAGGCCCTTGGCCTGGCGCAACTCGAATTCGATTGCTTCGCGGTTTTCTATTGCTTGGCCGATCTCCGGATTGGACTCGACGGCGACGGCCATCGCTTCCTTGAGCGTGAGGGCACTAGCGCTCCCGCAAGCCAGCATCGAAAATGTGAAGAGCAGGCCAAGGCGCTTGCCAATGGCCACTTTGATTGTCGTATTCATGGTCTACCCCCACCCACGCTTCTGCCCGGTACTTTTTGTATGGCCCAAGTTTATATGGCCAAGCCTTCTCACCGAAGCTTTGACAAATTATCCGATAAATTCTTCGAATACGTGAGTGTTTATTGATTTAGCACCGGCCAAGAACCGAATTCGGGCCATAAGTTTCGGGAATGTAGCAAAAATGGCACATAAAACGGGCGCTCGCTGCGGTTGCGGCAAGCGCCTGCGCCTGTGATCAATGCTGCTCGCCGCCCTTTCCTTAAGCCTCGCGTAATCTTTGCAGCCTATTCTGCTTGTCGATTGGCGAGGGAACATGACGCGCAAGCCGCTACTGCTTTTTGCCTTCCCGGCTCTCATCCTTCTGATTCTTGCAGGGGGGCGAGCAGCGACGTTCCTGCTCGGAACCTATCCGGCTAGCCCCGCTTTGTGGCGGATCTGGCTTGAACTGCGGCCGTTGTCGATGATGTTCTGGCAGCAGGTCGACCTCTATCTGAGCGGTTCAATGGCCCTTGATGCCGCCATCCTGACCGCCGCATCGATCCTCTGCTGGATGGCTTGCCGGACGCGAAAATCGGCCGCGTTCTTCTTCCTTGCCAACCACGCCGCTCTGCTTTTCGCCGGGTTGATGATGGCTTCCAGCAGCCATTCTGAAACGGCGAGCACGATTGCGGCATTCACCGCGCCGAGCGGCCATCCATTCTCGCTGATCCTCGATTTCACATGGCAGAACAGCCTAGTGCTGGGTCTGGGCACTGCAGCCTGCGCCTACTGTCATGTTGCGTTTCTCGGCGAAGCGCGACAGCGTTCCCAAGCGCTCGCCGTACGGCTTCTTGCTCTGCAGCGGGATCTCTAATGCATGTCGCGCAAAAGTGCGCAGCGGTTTTGCGATAACGACATGCATAAGAACAGGAACTTAAAGCGCGTCGCATGACTCCATTCAAACGCGACGCGCTTTAGGACCCGGGGCACGCCGTGGTTTTCACGAAATAGGCCTTCACGTAGCCGTCCCGGCTGACTGGCGGCAAGGGATAATAGGTGACCGGGCACCATTGCCGCTTTCGGTCCGCCCCGGCCGGCCGGCATGGGCCTGTGGCCACGATAATGCCGTTGTGATCGGGGGCGATTGCGCCCGTAGCCCTGGAGAGGTGGCTTGGCTGCGATCGGATATAGAGAACATCCCAAAAGTCGACATTGACAACATGGTAGCAGGTCGCAGCCGTCGCGCTCCCGATCGGCATTGCCAACAAGACGACGGCAGCTCTGCACGCAGCTGGACGCAAAAACCCGTCTCTCCGATGTCTGTCGCTTCTAGTTGATTTTCTTGTAGTGGACCTTGCCGTCAGGCTGCACTATGCGCTGGTAGGACGAGTTTGGGGGAGGGGGCGGCGCCGCGATCCTCTTTTTGGGCGGGCGCGGCGCTTCGACGATACTGGGTTCGGGCGCTTCTTCGAGATCGGTGGCTGCTTCCGCCATGGTGCTGGTCGTGATCACGGAAGGCTCCGCTATGCTCGACATGTTGTCGTCACTGTCCAGGGGCAGCTCCTGTTCAAGCCGGGCAATGCTGCCTTTGACTTCGTTGAAGCTGCCCTGCAGTTGACTGTCCAGTTTTTCAAACCGGCTTTGAAAGCCGTTGTTGACCGTATCGAGCCGGGCTGCGATCCGTTGCTCGAACGATCCGAGCTGTTCCAGCCGCCGTTCGACAAGGCGCAGATCGTTGATGCCTCGGTAGAAATAGACCGCGGCCGTTATGTTCACCGCCGTGATCAGCAAGGCGCCGAGGGCGACAACGCCGATCATCCTTGCATTGCTCGGTTTCCCAACTGCAGCTTGCTCTTCAGTGTGGGTTGCCGGCCCAATGTCGATTGCCGGCATATCCGGGTCGCTGATCATCGTCATTGGACCACCACCTTTGCGCCGACCGAGACGCGCTTGAAGAGATCGATCACATCAGTGTTGGTAAGACGAAAACATCCTGATGTTCCGTCGAAGCCGATGCCCTTGGGATCGTTGGTGCCGTGGATGCGGTAGAGCGTGTCGCGCCCATCCCGCAGCAGATAGAGTGCCCTGGCGCCGAGTGGATTATAGGGACCGGCGGGCACCATTTCCGGCAGTTCCGGCTGGCGAGCGCGCATTTCCCCGGGCGGGCGCCATTCCGGCCATTCCGTTTTCGCCCCCACCTTGACGATGCCGGTCCAGCCAAAGCCGTCGCGCCCGACGCTGATCTGGTAGCGCAGCGCCTGGCCCTGCCGGGTCACCAGATAAAGCGCCTTCTCATCCTTGCGGATGATGATCGTGCCGGGCTGTTCCACGGTTTGGAGAGCAACCGCCTTGCGCAGGCTGGGGCCCATTGCCGGCAGCGGCGGCCGGTCCGACAGCGCAGACCGGGCATGGGCGAATTCCCAGGCCGGCATCCCCACGGCCAGGCCGATGATGCAGGCGCCGGCAAGCCTCGGGGCGATGCGGTATCTACCGGGCTGCGTCATCGAGCCGCTCTTTGAACATCCGCTTCAGGTCCTTGTTGAAGCGCGCCCGCCCGTCCACTTCGGAAGGCAGGATGGCCCGGTTCAGCGCGTCGGTCAGCAGCGCATTGTCCAGGCCGACCGACTTGATGTGCGGCGCCTTGAAGATCTTCTCGAGTTCGCTGCGCGAAAAGTGGTTACCGAACCATTTGCGCTTATGCTTGTTGGCAACCAGCGTGATGCTCACCGAATTGCCGCGCAGCTCGCGGATCTTTGTGTAGAGCCGCTTGCCCTGCCGCAGCGAGGCGACGTTGAGCTCGAAGACGATGAAGATCTCGTCGCTCGTCGAAAGCACGGAATTCTGCCAGGGGGTTTCGATATTCGGCAGGTCGATGACGATGTCGTCGAACCGGTAGGCGACGAGGTCCAGCAGCCGGAACACGAAATCGGCGCCCTGCGGCTCAAACGGCAGCTGCGGCCTCTCGAATGAATAGAGGGTCAGGCCTGACGGACGCGAAAGCCTGATGACGTCCATCAGTTCGACATCGAGCCTTTCCGGCTGGCCGATGATGCCGGCCAGGTCGAACTGGTTGAACAGGTTGAGATAGGCGCCGCAATTGGCGCTCTGGAAATCGAGGTCGACGAGGCAGGTCGAAGCCGCCCGTTCGGTGGATTTCGACGCCAGGTATTCCGCCGCCGACAGAGCGAGCGTCGTGGCGCCGGCGCCGCCGCTGGCGCTGATGAAAGTGATGATGCGGCTCTTGGTGCCCTGGTTGCCGGTGTCGTGGAAGGTGACCGCGTTCAGCAGCTCCTTGGCGTCGAGCGGCTTGTGCAGCCAGTCCGAAGCGTTCATGCGAACCAGGATGCGCGTCTTTTCGGAGGTCAATTCGTCGGAGACCGCGATCAGCGGCACGGTCGCCCACAAAGCGCGCGCCGCGACGATACCGGGCTCGCCGAGCAACTCGCCATTGGCCAGGTCGAGGATGACGATGCCCGGGCGCGTCTCAGCGGGCGGACCGTTGAGGAAGTCAGCCGTCTCGGAAATCCTGACATCGTAGATGGCCAGCGCGTCGAGCCGCGTCGCCACCTCGCGTCTGAACTGCGGATCCGACGAGAACAGGGCCACCTGCTTTCGTTTGGTCGGGAGAACCTTGGTGTTGATGGCATTCATGGGGATGTACTCTTCAGGTCTTCGCCCGTGACCGTGCTGAGCATCGAGGGCATGGTGAGATTTCCGAATCCGAGGAGGCCGCCGAGGAAGAAAAACTGATAGGCCCGGTTCTGAAGGCTGACGGTGATCGTCGGCACCGGTCCGCCGAACCGAGTCTGGTAGCCCAGGCCGGTGGCCGAATAGGCGATGACGACATTATCGCGCCTGAGGCCAGGAAAGAAATGACACATACCCGGCCGCTGGTCTGTCCCCAACGCAGGACAGACGTCGTCATTAGTGACTGCCGTATCGCCGCGGAAGATGCGGCTGAAATTGGCTGCATTGAATGTACCGCCATTGCTGCAAGCGCCCGTGCCGGCGGTGTATGTGCAGGTGAATGGTCCGTAGGCCGCGGCAACGACCGGAGCGCCCGGTGTCGTCGTCGGTGCGGCTGTAGCTAGCGCGGTGGCAACCGGATCGGAAATCGAGGCCAGACGTGCGCCGAGCTGCACGGCCTTGTTGGCGGCGTTCCACTGATAGAGGGCGTAACCGAAATCGACGAAGCCGAGAGTGAGCGCAAACATAAGCGTCATGACGATGGCCATCTCCACCATCGCCGCGCCGTCTTCCGATTTTGCGAAACGCCTGATCATGATCAGAACCGGATCAACCGCTCCTCGTGAAAGCCGCTGAGCGTGATCGGGCCGATGCCGAGCAGCGACAGCATTCCGATGTCGTTGTAGTCCAACGTGCCTGCGGCCCGGACGATGCAGACCTGCGAGGTGGTGGAGCGATATAGGGTGACACCTGCGACCACGGCGTCATGGCACGACCCTGAGGCGGCAATGGTCACGGTAACGTTTGCCTTCGGCCAGCCGGCGATGCGCGCATTCCCTGTCCCCGCAGCATTGCCGAACACCGCGATGTTTGTGGCAGTATCGGCGCAATTGATCGTCAGCCCGGCCTTGGTGTACAATTGACTGTTGCAGCGAGCGGCAAAGCGCGCGCCGTCCGAAAGCCCGGCCTCCATCAGCAGCTTTTTGTGGATCAGATTGCCGAATTCGAACACGCCCGCCGTGAGGGGTACCATGAGCGGTAGTATCAGCGCCGTCTCGACAAGCGCTGTGCCGCGATGGTCGCGTCGAAATCTGTCGAGGTAACGGAACAGGGTTCTGATCATCGCCATCACCGATAAAGCTGAGCTTCGTCGCGAAGGAAATTGTCGAGCGTACCCTGGCCGGCACCGCCGGTTACGTCGACCAGTTCGACCATCACCGACGCATCTTCCGATGCTGACGGTACGGGTTCAGTGAGGAAGAAACTGCCGAAGGCTTCGACCGGCAGATTGGTGCTGTGGCCCGACAGGCCGTTGCCCGCAGCTTCGAGAGCATTGCAGTTCAGGATAGCACCATAAATCAACCGACGATCGACTGTCGTGACAGGCGGTTGGCAAGCTGCCGGCGGCGTTCCGATCTCTCCACCGGTCGACGCGGTGCCCACCAACCCTGCCGATATCTCGTAACGGTAGACCTCATAGCGTGTCGGCTTGGTCGTATCCCATGACGATGGATAGGTTGCTGAACCGAAGTTGGTGCTCCAATAGCCGGAGAAGTTCCAATCTCCATCGCCCATCCTGCCGCCCAGATACGGGGTTGTCGCATCGCGCGGAAGGCCCATCGTTCCAGCTTCGGTGAAGGAAAGTTTGTTCATGGAAGGGCATTGATTAGTGCTGCCGGTGGTCTGTATCGCCCCTTTTCGGACATTGGCGGCGGGACCGTACTCTGGGCTGTTGAAGTGGTTGCCGCTGGCTCCAATCCCGAAACGAACGTTGAAGGCGTCTTGCACCGGGCCGGCATTCTGACCGGTCTTCGTCGTTACGTTCGCCGAATTGTAGCAGCCGATTGGCGTCGATGTTGCGATCGTCTGAGCCAGTGCTTGGGCACCATTTCCCACGTTTGGCGGAGGCTCGAGGAAGCCGAAGTTGCCCGGGCCGGCCGCAGCGCCATTTCCGACCTTCCTCAGTTCGATCAGCCGGCGACGCACGGCCGGATCGGAAATGGCCTGCTCAAGCGTATAACCCCCGGCATTGTTTGTCCCGTTCACCATCTCATAGGGGTTGCACATGAAGACCGGTGTAAAATCGCACACACCGGAGGTGAACCCCGCGACAGCGACGGCACCTATGGTCCAAGAGTTGCTGGTGCCGGATGATAGAATCGAGGCGGGAAAGATCGCGGCAAACCCTTGGGGAACGACCGTCACCTGGATGAACCGCGTTTCCGCCTCTCCGACAGCCTGGTTGGCATCTGCACGATAGGTGGCCAGATTGGCGTTTGTAATCCTGGTCCCGTCGCTGGCGGGGATCGCTTTGAGGAAGCACCAGGAAATGTTCCCAGCATTGTTGCAGGGTTGTGAGCCTCCTGGCTGATCGGAGGTCAGGATGAACCTGCCTGCCGTGGAGAAATTGCTTTCGTTGTCTATGAGCATCGCCATGGCGCGTTCGGCTCGTGCCCAGGAACCGCTGCTTCCGTCCAGTTCCGCCGCCGCGGCTAGCGCAAAGCTGTCGGCCCCCTTCTGCAAATCATTGTGTAAGTTGTTGACCCGGCTCATGTCGATCGCCAGCAGGGAAAAGCCGATGATTGCCGGCAGCATGATGCTGACCAGTATCAGCGCTATTCCCCTCTGATCGTGCCAGAACGCGCGAACTATCCGCAGCATGGCCTTCTCTTAGCTCCCCTGACGCCAGTCGCGTTGCCTGACGCTGAACCCGCACCCTTCTATTCAACCCCGGTGTTGCCGACATTGACCGTGATGGCCGGCGGCGGCGGTGGCGGTGGTGGAAATTTGTAACTCTGGGCAATAGCGGCAGCGCGCGCGCCGTCGCCTTCGATCGCCGTGTTCTTCGACGCCGGATTGAGCGGATCGACGGTCTGCAGCAGCGAATTGTATTTCTGCGTGTCGCCGGCAGCCAGTGTCACCGTTTCGTAATTGTTCAGGTAGTCGGCGGCGCAGCCCGTCAGCGCGCCGGCGCACAAGAGCAGGAGCAAGGTTCTATTTCTTGACATAGAGCATCTTGTCCTTTGATTTCAGGTCGAGCATGTGGCCATAGGGGCCGACCACGCCTTGGCCGAGTTCATATTTGCGAACCATGTCCTTGGTCACTTCAAGCTGACCGAGGATGAAGAACTCCGGGTCGTTGGCGGGCCGCGTCTTGTCGAACGGCGTCGCCAGTTGCTCGGCAGGCTTTACCGGTCGCACGATACGCGGCGTCACGATCACGACCAGTTCGGTTTCTTCCTTCTGGTTGCTCGAATTCCGGAACAGCGTCCCGACGATCGGCACCTGGCCGAGCCACGGCACCTGCCTCTGGATCTTGGTGTTCTTGCTGGACAAAAGCCCGCCGACCGCGAAGCTCTGGCCGTCGCGCAATTCGACGACGGTAGACAGCTTGCGGTTGGTGAAGATCGGGTCGCCGGCGACGGTGAAACCGGTGAGGTCGCTGACTTCCGGCGCCAGCCTGATGTTGATCTTGTCGTTGTTGAGCACGACCGGCGTGAACAGCAGATTGACGCCGAACTGCTTGTACTCGATGCTGATCTCGCCATCCTCGTTCAGGGTGCGGATAGGCACTTCGCCGCCGGCATTGAAGCTGGCCAGCTCACCGGAAAGAGTGGTGAGGTTGGGTTCGGCAAGGGTGCGCACCACGCCCTTGGCCTCGAGCGCCTCAATGATCAGGTCGACCTTGATGTTGCTGTCGATGACGCGGGTGATCAGCGCCGCGAATGGGTTGGTGTTCGAAAGAAGGCCGGTAAGCAGATTGCCCGGCCCCAGCACCACACCGTCCTCGTCGACGGCGGCTATGCCCGTTGCGGTGCGGGTCGTGCCGCTGCCGTTGGTGCTCCTGATTGAGACGCCAAGATCGCGGCCGGCGTTGCGCTTGGCCTCAAGCACGCGCACTTCGAGGTTTACTTGCTGGCTATCGTCGACGGTCACGGCGTTTATGATCGCATCGGGGCCATATTGCTGGGCAACCTCCATGATCGCCGCCAGCGTGGCGCCGTCCTTGACATGGCCGCCAAGCCTGACCTTGCCGTTGATCGAACCGATATCGATGCGCGCCGTGGGAGCGACCTGCCGGATCGCCTGCGCCATGTCGCTCACGTCGACGCCGACCTCGATCTGGATCACGCCGAGCGAACGCTTGTCTTCTGAAAAGAGGTTGACGGTAGTGGTGCCGGCACTCTTGCCGATGACATAGAGCGTCCGGTCGGTCATTGGCTGGGCGTCGGCGATCTTCTCGTCGCCGACGACGATGTCGCCCAGCGTGGCGTTCACCTGGATCGTCACCGACTGCGACATGGGTAGGAAAACACGGTGGACGCTGGGGTTCGATACATCGATCCTGCGGTCGGCTGCATGAGCAGCAAGATCGATCGGCAATAGCATCACCGAACAAGCCAGCGCGGCAGCCGCCAGTGGTCCCCGGAACATACGCATCTAGACTACCCCCTCTTGCCGAATCGTTCGGCAACACCCTAGCGTTATTTTTGTCGCGGCACGTCGTAGGATTCGAGCTTCACACCCCTAAACACGCCGATTGTCGCACGCGCCGGCGGCTCCGGCTGCACAAATTTGATCACTTCCTTAACCACTTCTTGCACCTGGGGCGCTGAGGCCACTGCGGGGGCAGGTTTTGCCTTGCTCAACAGGTCGAGCCTGCTTCCCACCTTCTCCACGGCCTGGGTGAGCCCATTGATCTTGTCGTCCGCGCGCTTGCGCTCGGCCGCGGCCTCAGCCTCGGCTGCTGCCTGCTTGGCGAGTTCGGCCTGCCTGGCGGCAACATCGGCGGGCGTGTCGCCGGTCAAGTCCGACAGCGTCACGCGTTCGGTCGTCTCGCCGCTGCTGGCGGCGGCCTGGCGAAGCGCCAGTGAGAGCTGGCCGGCGCCGGCGGCAAGCGTAAGCTTCTGCGCGTCCCTGGTGCTGGCTTCAAGTGTGACGGACTTCACCACCGTCGGGCTTTCCTTGCTTTCGTCGGCGACCTGGTCGACGGCGAGCACCTTCATGCTCTGCAGCAGCACGTCGACAAAACTCTTGTCCGGGCCACCATCGCCGCGCACCGTGCGCGTCAGCAGCACGTCGACCCGGTCGCCGGGAAAGACAAATCCGGCGACGCCAAGCACGTCGTTGACCCTGATAGAAACGGCTTTCATGCCTTCGCCGAGCACTGCAGAAAGCGTGGCGCGCTGGCCGGGGCCGGTGATCTTGGTAGCTAAAAGAGGCTCATTGGTGCCGATCGCTTGCAGCGCCTGCCTGGTGCCGTCGCCGGCCAGGGCTTCTTTGGTCGTCTTGAAGGCGCCGGCTGGAACCGCACCCGCTGGCCAGGCGATTTCGCGCAGCTTGTCGGCGGTGAGAGTGTCGCCGAATTTCAGCGCGACGGCAGCCACAACGACCGTATCGCGTTGGACGTCACTCGTCCGCGCCATGGCGCTGCGCTGACTGGCCAGCCAGATATTGACGAGAACCACCGCAAGCACGCCGAACACGCCGGCGAGGATGATCATGATAAGTGTGTTGGCGCGCATTGACCCAAGCCCCAAGCCCATAATGCGGGAATTCGCCCGCCGCGATTGGATTCAGGCCCGGATCGAATAAATCCGGGCCTGAAGATCAAGTATTGATCAGCCGCCGGCGCCGCTTGAGCAGCTACCAATGCCGCTGGCCTGCAGATCGGTGCAGAGATCAGTAAACCGGCCGTTCACCCACAGTCCGATGCCGACGATGATGAGAATCGCGGCGCCGGCGATAATGCCGACCAGGATGGAATATTCGACCATGGCAGCGCCGTTATCGTCGTCGCGGAACTGCCGGGCCATCGTCATGAGCTTCTTCATGCCAATTTCTCCCTTTGGAGGTTTGAACCCGACGAGACGAGCCAAGGATGAAATCCATACCCAAGCATCCCCCGTCATCTCGATCTAAGTCCCGACGAAAATCAGAGTCAAACGGGATTAAGGATTGCTTAACTTTCCTATACATGATTTGGCAAGAATATTGCCGATCTCAGGCAGACCAAAACATTGATTCGGCTCGTTTTTCAACCCATCTTAACCATTCGTTCACAATTTGGCCGTGGGTATGGCAGAAGTGGGGCAGCATTAGCGGCAGTGCATATTCCTTTATATCTTAAGGATTTGCGTGGGTTCATGGCGCCTTTGTGACAAAAAAGCATCTGGCATTGAAAGGCGAGTGCTCGTGTTCCATTAGGACAGCGCCACTGACCAAATAAACGTCGCGTTTTCTTATCCTTGATTTTAACTATGTCTGAAGTATTAAGTTGCATGGTGCGGCTGGCGCTTGTGCCAAGCGTGGTTAACGCTTAGTTTCGCGGTGGGGATTTCAAAGGGGAGAAGCGTCATGCTGGGGCGATTCATCAAGGGATCAAGCGAGCCGCGGGTCGAGCCAACGCTCCATCCGATAGCGGCGGTGTCGCCTGTCGTCCCTACGCTTTCCCCAGCCTCCGATCTAGCGCCGCATGGCGACGATTTCCTGACACTCAAGGTCGATCTCCATCGTCACCTGATCGACCGCTTCAACCTCGCCGTCCTCGAAACAGCGTCCAAGGGCGAGATCCTCAACGAGATCCGACCGATCGTGCGCGAATTCGTCCGTGGTCGAAACGTGCCGCTGAACGCCCGCGAACTCGATCAACTGACCAGCGACACGGCCGACGAGATGCTTGGGCTCGGGCCGATCGAACCGCTTCTCAAGGATGACTCGATTGCTGACATCCTGATCAACACCCACAACCGTGTTTTCATCGAGCGGCGCGGCGTGCTCGAGGAGACATCGATCCGTTTCCGCGACGAGGCGCATCTGCTGCGTGTCATCAACAAGATCGTCTCGGCGATCGGCCGACGCGTCGATGAATCGGCGCCGATGGTGGATGCGCGGCTGGAAGACGGCTCGCGCGTCAACATCGCGGTGCGGCCGATCTCGGTCGATGGACCGCTGGTGTCGATCCGCAAATTCTCCAAGAATCCTTATTCGCTCGAGCGCCTGATGGCGTTCAATTCGATTCGCCAGCCGATGATCGACCTGATGCGCATTGCCGTGCAGGCACGCAAGTCGATCCTGGTTTCGGGCGGCACCGGCAGCGGCAAGACGACCTTGCTCAACGCGCTGTCGAGCTACATCCCGGCCAAGGAGCGCCTGATCACCATCGAGGACGCGGCGGAACTGCAGTTGCAGCAGCCGCATGTCGGCCGGCTGGAGACGCGTCCGCCCAATGTCGAGGGCAAGGGCGAGGTTCGTCAGCGCGAATTGCTGAAGAACGCGCTGCGCATGCGGCCCGATCGCATCATCGTCGGCGAGGTGCGTGGCGAGGAGGCCTTCGATATGCTGCAAGCCATGAACACCGGCCACGAAGGCTCGATGACCACCATCCATGCCAACACGCCGCGCGATGCAATATCGCGGCTGGAACAGATGGTCGGCATGGCCGGCATGCCGATGACCCATGAGTCCATTCGGGCGCAGATCGCGTCGGCCATCGACATCATCGTGCAGACACAGCGCCTTTCAGACGGTGGGAGGCGGGTCGTCTCGATATCGGAGCTCACCGGTATGGAAGGCAACGTGGTCCAACTCCAGGAAATCTATCATTTCGTTCGCCGGGATTCGACTGCGGAAGGTAAGATCATAGGAGAATTTCGCGCCACCGGCGTCCGTCCGCGCTTTGCCCAGGAAGCGGCGACGCTCGGCCACCACTTCGCCAAGGATGCCTTCAATCCGCAGGTGCCGCTCTGATGCCGACCGGCCAGACGTTGCTTTACTTTATCTATGTACTTGCAGCCGCATCGATGATCCTTGCCGCCGAATCCCTCTATGTGTCTTACGCGGCGCGGCGCGTTCGAGCTGGCACGATCAACCGTCGTCTCGCGCGCCTGGCGGAGGAGGCACCTGCCGAAAAGACCCTTCAAGGCTTGCTCCGCGAACGTGGGCTGACGGATTCGGGCGATTACATCTTTGGCATGGTCGCCTTGAACCGGCTCTACACACAATCCGGCATTACCGGCAATCCGCTGGCTTTCGGCGCAATGTTCCTTCTTGGCGGGCTGGTGCTCGGGCTGGTGCTGCGATTGCTTTTTGGCTTTTCCAGCGCAGCGGCGCTGATCGCTTTCCTGCTGGTGGGATTTGCGCTGCCGCTTCTCGTCCTTCGACGCGCACGCAAGAAGCGTATCCTGAAATTCGCTGCCCAGCTTCCCGATGCGCTCGACATGATCGTGCGTTCGCTGCGCGCCGGTCATCCGACGACAGTCGCTATCGCCCTCGTCGCCCGTGAAATGCCTGACCCGCTCGGCACCGAATTCGGCATTGTTTCAGACGAAATCACCTTTGGTCTCAGTATTGAACAAGCAGTGCGGAAACTGTCGCAACGTGTAGGGTTTGAAGGTCTCCATCTGCTTTCGGTATCGCTCTCGATCCAGGCCAAGACAGGCGGAAACCTCACTGAGATCCTGTCGAACCTCTCATCGGTGCTGCGCGAGAGGGAGAAATTGCGAATGAAAATCCGGGCGCTCTCGGCCGAAGGCCGGATGTCGGCATGGATCATTTCCTTGTTTCCGCTCGTCATGTTCGGTCTGCTTATGGTCATTGCACCGAGCTATTACGGCGACATATGGAACAGCCCACTCGTCATGCCCGTATTCCTGATCTTCGGACTGTGGGCGTTGCTGGGTGATTTCATCATGTATCGTATGGTCAACTTCGATTTCTGACGGGGGCGTGACATAGACCTGTTTTCGAACACGCAAGATTTGGGCCTTTTGGTCTCCATCGCCGTTTTCCTGGCGGCGATGGCGCTATTCCTGTTCGGAGCCCTTGTCTTCAGGCCTGCCCTTCAGACCCGCAAACTGGTGGCGCAAAGCTTGCGTTCCGAGGGGATTACCGACCGCCGGTCGCTTGCTGGGCAGGAACAGCTTGCCAAGATTGCGGCACAGCGCCCGGTCGACGCCTATTTCCGATCGGTCGAAAAAGAACGAGGCGAGCCGAATGCCCTTGAGGCAAAGCTCTTTCGCGCAGGGTTCTATCAAGCAAGCGCGCCTCTGATGTATACGTTGTCGCGCTTCGGCGCTGTCGCTGTCGGCTTTCTCGGATCATACACGGGGTTGGTTGCAGTGGTGCCGCCGCAAATCCCAGGGTTCCTGACATTCGCAGCTGCTGCTTTGTTTGGCCTTGCTTGCCTCGTCATTCCGAGCGTCGCCCTCGATCGCTTCGAGAATGCGCAGAAGGAAACTTATCGTCGCGGCTTTCCCGATTTCATGGACATGATGATCACCTGTGCCGACGCCGGCATGAGTCTTGAGGCGGCGGTGGAGCGCGTCAGCCAGGAATTGGCCGGTACCCACAAATGGCTCGGCATCCAGCTAGCGATCATGAATCTGCAACTGCGCGCCGGCAAGCCGCTGCGCGAGGGTCTTCGAGATCTCTCCGATCGTCTTGGGCTAGAGGAGGCGCGGGCACTGTCGATATTGTTCCGGCAATCGGAAGAACTTGGCACCAGCCTGACGGACGCGCTGCGCGTTTACAGCGATGAAATGCGCGGCAAGAGAATTCTTCGCGCTGAAGAGCGCGGCAACGCATTGCCGGTCAAAATGATGATCCCGTTGGGGGTCTGCGTCTTTCCGGTTGTCCTGATGATTGTGCTGTTACCGATTATTGTTCGAATGAGGGGTGTTTTCTTCTAGGCACGTCTGTGCTTTGGTCGAAATACAGAGTCGGAGAGAATTCTTTTGGGGGACGAAATGACTGGGCCAATGCGCCTCGCAGCCGTAGCCGGTTTGCTGCTTGTGCTTTCCGGCTGTCAGACGGCTGATAGCGGCGTAATCCGCACCAACGAGCCCTCGAAAGGTGACGTGACAGCCTTTGGCGATGCCTTCGACGGGCTGAAGACGGTCAGCGACGTCGAGTACTACGCCTCGGACCAGGCTGTTGCCGAAGCCAAGAACCAGTTCCGTGCGGAAAACTACGGCAATGCCGGAGCCCTGTTCTACAAGGCGACGCAACTGGCGCCCAATGATGGTGGTGCCTGGATGGGTCTGGCCGCCTGCAGCGATCGCATCCGCCGCTTCGACCTCTCCGACCACGCCTATCGCCAGGCCTTCCGGCTGGTCGGCGGGACGCCCGAATATTACAACAATGTCGGCTATTCCTATCTGCTGCGCGGCAAGCTGCAGGACGCACGCAGCAATTTCCTCAAGGCTTATGAGCTGGCGCCCAACGATCCGACCGTGGCCAACAATCTGCAGCTCCTGTCGTCCAGCGTGAAGAATCTCGAGCGGTAAGGCGATCGCATGTTGCTCGCCGCATCGCTGCTGCTGAAGGGACTAGCCATTCCTTTGCTGGCAAGGATCGCCTGGCTCGACTTCACCACCCAGAAAATATCCAACCAGAATGTGCTGCTGCTGCTTTGCCTGGGTTTGGGCTCGCTGCAGCTCCTGTCGGTGCAATCCGGGTCGTGGTGGGACATGGGCCTGAGCGCGCTTGCCGGTCTTTTGCTGTTTGTTGCGCTGTTTCCGTTCTGGGCCCTGCGCAAGATCGGGGCCGGCGACGTCAAGCTGATGGCGGTGGTGCCGTTGCTGATCGGCGGCAGCGGCCTCGTCGTATTTTCAGTGCTGCTGCTGGTTTTCGCGCTCGCCACGGCGATGCTCGTCAAAAACCCGTTTATGCTGCCCGCGGGCGTCTTCCGCCTCTACGTTCAGCACCTGGACCGCAAAGGCGTTGTGCCGTTTGGCGTGCCGATCTCGCTCGCAGCGATCTGCACGATAGTGTTTCAGGTCTACGTCACCTTGATGCCCCATCCCGGTCCGGCGATCTGACCAGACAGGAATTGCCGCAACTGCTTGGCTGTACATCTCGGGCGTCTATGTTCTCAAGCGGCTCGCGTCAGACGGCCAGTGCTGAGGTCACCAGACACCGTTTCACGTTAACCGTTAGGGAACGACGATCTTGTTGAATGAGTTTTCCCAAGGGGCATAAATATGGCACTTGACCGCGCTGGTGGGGCTCCCAAGGGCTAATCAAAGGGGCACTGGCACGCGAGCTTCCACTCGTCAGCCTGTATGATTCAGTAGTCTGGTGGAGGTGTCACGACGATGTTCGGTATTGGCGCGATCGATGCCTTCTACCGTAATCGCGAACATCCCGTTTTCGACCCTTCCTATCCAGCCTTTTGCTTTTAGATACCAGAGATGAAACTCCAGATGTTCACGCGGACAGCCCGACATGCGTTCGAGTTCTTCATCGCCAATGCCAGGATTGTTGACGTCTTGTCGGCGTTTGACATAAAGTAGCGAGAGCAGTTTCGCCTGAATGACGCCGTCCCGTTCGATTCCTTTAGTGTTGCTGACTTCCTCAATCAACTCGAGGCGAAGTTTCAAATGGTCTTTATACTGAATGTCGTACTGCACGCGTTTGACCGGATCTTTGAGAGTATTATGGGCCTCCGCGATTTCACTGAAGCGTGATGCATCGCCGGTATCCTGATTGTCGGGATGGTAGCGCATAGCAAAATAACGAAATACCCGTTCTATCGTTTCCGAGTTGGCGTTCGGGCTGATTTCCAGGAGTTCGTAGTAGTCAATGAACAAAGTGCTGCTCCCACAACATCGCTATTGCGCACACAGTCGAGAGAACGTCGCCGGAGTGTCTTGCGGTCATAGCCAGAAATCCGCGCTTGCGGTTTCTACTCGCTCAATTCGTGGCATTAGTCCCCCTCCCGTTTTGCAGATACTAGCGCGCAAGCTTCGCCCCTGCAAAGGGCTGCCCTCATTCCGGTCATCCGCCGATATACGTCGGCGATCATTCTCTCCAGTTGGGATCACTGATGCCCGCCTGGTAGTCCTCGTGCACCGATCCGATTTCGATTGACGGATCGTCTTCCAAGGCTCGAACCTGCCCTCGCTATGAGTCGCTATTGGTGATCTCTGGTATAAGTGTCTGCTATGAAGGTAATCATGGACAACCGTTACCCGCCAGACTCGGACTTCGTCTGAATGGCGGCAAACGAATTCGGGCCGAGACCTGCGATGCCTTCAGGGCTTGTGTGGCGGCGCCGATCAATCGCGCCGGAATGTCCGTGATGGATCGGAGCAGGCGCAATGTGCTGATCGGTGCGTCTATCTTCGGAGCCCTGAGCCTTGCGGGGCTGCTTCCTACCATGTGCGCAATGCGGCAAATCAGGACAAAATCCCCCATGGCCGAAACCAGCCGTCCCAAACGGCCGCCGGGACAGGCGAAGCCGTTGCTGGAGGAAGATATCGCGCCGGTGCTTGCGCGCCTTGATGCCTGGTATGCTGCCCATCTGCCGCCAGACAAATATGTGTTCAATCCGCCGGCCACGGACGCGCAACTGGATGCGTTCGAGCGCCTGATCGGCCTCAAGATGCCGCGCGCCTATCGCGACCTATACCGATGGCACGACGGCGAAAACGACGACCGTAGGGGCCATATCTATGGGCATCCGCTGCTGCCGCTGCATCAGGCAGGGGCGCAATGGAAAGCCTGGGTCGATGTGCTCGCCGATTTCGGCGGCAATCGCTATGAAATTCCCGGAGGGGCGTGGCCTGAACACGCGGTTGACCCGGCCTATATCAATCCGCGCTGGATACCGCTGACCCATGATGGTTCAGGCAATCATATCGGTCTCGATTTCGATCCCTGGCCCAGCGGTCGCGTCGGCCAGGTCATCCTCTTTGGGCGCGACGAAGACGTGAAGGCGGTGCTTGCGGAATCCCTTGGCAAGTTCCTCGAGTGGATCGCCGGTCTGCTGGAAAGCGGCAATTTCAGATTGGAAGCGGCGGAAGAGCCAGTGCTGCGCCGGTTCCGATTGAAAGCCCCCCCATCAAACGACTTCCACGAAGGCGCACGAAGCCTTCTGGGCGTACCTGGCCCCTTCCTATGACGGCACGTATTTCGGTGACGCACTGCGAAGCGGGATAGGCATGGCATCGTGACTCTGCAGGGTTGCAACTTGGTATTAGCCCTTGCCAGTGAGATCGAGACGAGGAATGTAATCCTTCATTGCGGCGACCACGAAACCGAGATCGCAATTCTCAAAGGGCGATGTGGCGCTCCAAAAACTTAAAATCGGTGGCTTCGGCTCTAGGCGTGCCGTCGGCGTTCATCGGGTTAAGCCGGTTTGACCGTCTCAATATGGCCTTCGCAAGCGCTTCGCCCTCATGGACCGGCTAAGGACCGGCCTTCCCATGTAGCCAGTGGCTTCGTTTTCGGTGCGGAGCTTCATTGACCTGCAACGTTGACGATGCCGGTTTTGTTGCCCGCACCGTGTATTTCTGGAACTAATATAACCGGAAAGATTGAATCGCGGTCTGTGTATTCATCAAAGACGCGCGCAGGCTGTTGTATTTTTGCCACTGAATAGACCTGTTGCGGTCTGGTCTGTTTCGATCACTGGACAGTGTCGGTGGCAGCCTAATGTCGAACGAAGCTGTCCATGACTAGCTAAGCGCCAGGCAGAACTCTGCAGCTGATTACGCTACTCGACGGAGCTCTTCTTGACGAGCGGAACGATCGCGATGTTGCGATCGATCGCGTCGATGACGTCTTTGCTGAGCCATAGGTTGTTCTTCTCGGCGCTCCACACGTCGAGGAAGCGCTGGACGGTTTCCTGGGCGCTGTCGAGAACAAGCTTCTCAGGCAGGCGTGCTTTTGCTGCGAGGTAGCGGAGCTCGTCTTCGTTGAATTCGCTGACCTTGTTCGTACGCGCGAATTTCAGCGCTGCCGTTTCATCGGGAATGTAGGGGATGGTCGATATGAGATCGTAGGCCGGAGAAATTGCAGGCGTCCTGCGATCGTAATAGATCAGCGACCAGTTTTTGAGGTGCATGTCGGCATTGCCGATCAGTGTGCAATAAACCAACCGCCGGATGAATTCGGCGATGCTCTCCTCGTTGGTTTCGATCCCGAGGACGGTGGCGATGTTGCGGTAGCTCGCAGCTTCGTACTTCTGGTCGGGATAGCGGCGAAAGACCTGCGCGAAGTCTTCTATGTGGACGAGATCTTCGCCGTCACGATCGAAACGACGAATGGCGAAAGCCTTGTCGCCGCGCAACCGCCCTAGCCCCTCGGGAAGGCCTTCCAGAGAGTCGACGTCGACCAAGTCGATTTCAGGAACATTGATGCCGATGCGAGAGGCGATCGTCATCATCGAGAATTCGTTCTCGGGGACACCGTCAAACCGCTCAGCCGGGAGTTTGACAATCCAGGAGCCGCCGACCCCCTTGGCCGGAATGACGAGACCGCTGTTCTTGCCTTTGTTTCTGATGGCGGAGAATTTAAGCTGCACGCCGGCGAGCGAAAACCGCAGTGCCTTTTCCTTTTGTTTGCCGTCGGCGCCGGCGGCTTCGCCGGCGGACGGCCACGCTTCGCCGTTCGCCGGCGTGATGGTCACCGCGCCGGGTAGATCGCTCCCCAGCACCCACAGCAAGAAAAACTCGCGCACCTCCTTCACGCCGGCCCGCTCCGCCAAGTACTTGCGCAATGGACCTTCCGGCAACAGGTTTGAGAAGAATGGCGATACCCGCATATGCGTGGCTGGGTGCTCGGTGATGAGCGCACCGTGATCGTCCTTGAAGGAGAGACTTAAGGTCAGCCGCCGCCCATCGTCGATGTATTCTTGGGTGAATGCAAAGAGCGAGCGGTCCCCTTGCAAGAGCGTGAGCGTGCCGATCTTGTTTCCATACAGGGCGACATCGAGGACGGACACATCAGGCATCGTCGTCCTCCAGATCATAGGCCGGTTTCGGTCCGGCTGCCGTTACATTGACCGCGTGAACGAGGCGATAGCGCAATGCCTGCAGCGATGCCGTTGCCTCGCGGAGCTTGTCGAACGCCTCAGGAGCCGCAGTGATTCTGCGTATATCCTCCTCTAGCGCTTTGCTCTGCGCTAAGGTGCGCTGCAACTCGGCGAAAGGCTTGAGCGCCTTGTTGAGCGCTTGGAAATCGAGCAAGTGAAATTGAATGGGGATGCTGCGGAGCTCCCTCAGGATCGTCGACGCGCGATGCAATTCCGAGTCATCGGGTAGAGCTGCGCGCAGCGTCTCCGTTACGGTCTCAGCCTGCCGTAGTTTTTTCAAGGCGTTCGCGGTTTCTTTGCTAGTCGCTTGGGGCGCGGTCGACCGCACGACACTGTCCACTGCGGGGAGCGCCTTCTTCGGCACGAGCTTCACTTCAAGGTCGAGGAGCCGCGCCAGCTGAATGAGGCTGGAGAGTTGCAGATCGACCTTGCCGCTTTCGATTTTCGAGATATGACTTTGAGGCACCCCTGCGCGCGCGCCGAGGTCGCGCTGGCTCAAGGCTCTTGCCTCGCGCGCGGACTTAAGTGCTGTAACGATATCGTCTATTTCGTAGCGCATTTCGATATGCTTCTATATATCATGTCTTGTGATGATACATGATAGCATATCAAATTTCAAGAGCCACAATCTGTGCGTTGATATGTTAATATATATCAAAGTCTTGCCATGATATGCGATGGCATGTCATCAAGCCGAAGCCGGCGATGGCCTATTGCAACGGGAAATCATTCTCGCTGCAAGACGCGACTCAACCGTCCTGGCGCGCTGCGGGTTTGTAAATCTCGCATGTCCGCATCGGCAGGCGCCCCCCTGTTTTTTGACCGAACCTCGACCACCGAGCCCGCCTCTCCGTTCCACGGCGCCGACTGCTGCGGATTGGCGCGATATTCGTGTAGAAAACGCCGTACTAAAGCGCGTCGCGTTCGACCGGCCTCATGCGGCGCGCTTTAGGTTGCTGTTTATGCATGTCGTTATCGCAAAACCGCTGCACACTTCTGCGCGACATGCTTTAATTGGCAAAAAAGTACGGCGATTGCTCGCCAAGTAATTGAAAAGCGTGGTGATCCCGACAGGAATCGAACCTGTGACCTACAGATTAGGAATCTGCCGCTCTATCCTACTGAGCTACGGGACCACGCGGCCCGACACATAACCGCTTCGGACCGTTTCGCCAAGAGGCAGGCTCGATGCAATCGGCCGGTTGCGAGTGGATCGCAAAGATGGACTGGGGATAGCGGAACTTCGGATCACCGCCGCGCTTTAGTGTGCCGAAGGAGATGCCGCATGAGCGCTACGAAAGAGTTCTTTGAAACCTGGCTCCAGGAGAACGTCGGCGACCTGCCCGCTGAAAGCGAGGTGAGCGTGGCGGTCCTGGCTCAGCAATTCGAACAAGATGCCGACGCGGCCGGCTATGGTCACGAGGTGCGCGAAGACGAGATCGGCGACATTGAAGAGGCTATTGCGGAAGCCCTGAGCAAGGCCAGGGCAGGCGCAAAGCCGCAGGCTGCGGCCGAAGAGAGTGATCCGGCGCCCGTCATGGAGACGCTGGAGGTCGACGACCCGAAGAGCGGACCATAGCGGTCCAGGCACCATCGATTGATTTTTCGCATAGCTTCTTCCCACCGGTTGCAGCTCCCCTCTACACGGCAGGGCTATCGCATATTGGTAAGTACCCCCTCACCCGGATTGCCAACCGAATTGCGAAGGGCAATTCGGGACAATCCGACCTCTCCCCAAGGGGAGAGGAGCCAGCGCTGACGCTTCTCTCTTCTCCCCGGCGGGGAGAAGGTGGCCGCCCACGGGTCTTGCCTCCGGCAAGCCCGAGGACAGGCTCCGCGGCCGGATGAGGGGGCAGTTCTCATATGCGATTGCCCTACCCTATATGGGGACAAGCCCGAGAGTAGGCTTTGTATGCATCAGGCGGCCAGCGCCGTCTCCGCGAGCTTCACCCAATAGCTCATGCCGTGCGGGATGACCTCGTCGTTGAAGTCGTAAGCCGGATTGTGGAGACCGGCGGTGTCGCCATTGCCGATGAAGATGAAGGCGCCGGGCCGCGCCTCCAGCATATAGGAGAAATCCTCGCCGCCCATCACCGGCTGGATGGCGCGGTGCACATGGGCCTCGCCGGCGACATCAGCCGCGACGTCGCTGGCAAAGGCCGTCTCCTCCGGATGGTTGAAGGTGACGGGATAATTGGCGTTGTAGTCGACCTCGATCGTTGCGCCGAAGGCCGCGCCCACGCCCTCGCAGATGGCGCGCACACGCTGCTCTGCCTTCCTGGCGACCTCCCCCTTCAGCGTGCGCACGGTGCCGGCGATCTCGGCGCTCTCGGGAATGACGTTGTAGGCGTCGCCGGCGTGGAACTTCGTCACCGACACCACGACAGCCTCGACCGGATCGGTGCTGCGCGAGGCGATCGTCTGCAGAGCGCCGACGAGCTGGCTGGTGATGACGATCGGGTCGATCGTGCCGTGCGGCATCGCCGCATGCCCGCCCCGGCCCTTGACGGTGATGGTGAATTCGGCGGTCGCCGCCATGATCGGGCCCGGCTTGATGGCGAATTGCCCGACCGGCAGGCCCGGCATGTTGTGCATGCCGAACACCTTGGAGATGCCGAAGCGCTCCATCATGCCGTCCTTGACCATCTCGTTGCCGCCACCGCCGCCTTCTTCGGCCGGCTGGAAGATCACTGCGACGGAACCGGCGAAATTGCGCGTCTCGGCAAGATATTTGGCAGCACCGAGCAGCATCGCGGTGTGGCCGTCATGGCCGCAGGCGTGCATCTTGCCCGGAATGGTCGAGGCGTATGGTTTTCCAGTGATCTCGTTGAGCGGCAGCGCGTCCATGTCGGCGCGCAGACCGATGCTCGTGCCTTCGCCCAGGCGGCCGCGGATGATGCCGACGACGCCGGTCTTGCCGAGGCCGGTCACCACGTCGTCGCAACCGAAGGCCTTCAGCTTGTCGGTGACGAAGGCGGCGGTCTTGAAGACGTCGAAATTCAACTCCGGCGTCTGGTGCAGATGGCGGCGCCAGCCGGCGACCTCGTCTTGCATTTCGGCGGCGCGGTTCAGGATCGGCATGATGGTTTCCATCTCGCTGTTGGAGCAGACGGGCCTCTGCCTGCTGCTTTGCAAATTGTGCCTGCTGTTTTACAATTGTCATTCAGGCACTTTGCCATGTTGACGTCACATAGGCTAAATAGCACCGCAAGATTGCGATCCGGATAGGGGCCGGATCACCATGCTGGCGATCGCGTAACAAATCTTACGGAGCCAGAGGCGACTGCGGCAAGAGGCGATTTCGGATTCCACCATGCGATACAGGCATTTCCTCAAACTAAGGCGCGTCGCGTTTGACCGGGCGACGCGCTTTAGCGTTGTTGTCTTTATGCATGTCGTTATCGCAAAACCGCTGCACACTTTTGCGCGACATGCACGTTGTTTTATGCATGTCGTTATCGCAAAACCGCTGCACACTTTTGCGCGACATGCATTATTGCTGGCGGGCGCCGTGGCGCTTCCGGTGCTGGCCGGACCGGCTCTCGCCAATCCGACGATCGTGTTCGACCTGGGGAATGGCAAGATCCTCCAGCACCAGGAGGCTTTCAAGCGCTGGTATCCTGCCTCGCTGACCAAGCTGATGACCGCCTATGTGGCATTTCGTGCGATTGCCGCGGGCGAGGCCCAGCTCGATTCGCCGATCAAGGTCACGAAGCGTTCCGCCGGCGAGCCGCCGAGCAAGATGGGCTTCAAGCCGGGCTCGGTCATGCGGCTCGACAACGCGCTGAAGATGATGCTGGTCAAATCGGCCAACGACGTCGCCATGGCCGTCGGCGAGAACATCGGCGGTTCGCAGGCCGCTTTCGCCGAACGCATGAACACCGAGGCGCGCCGGCTCGGCATGACCGGAACGCATTTCGTCAACCCGAACGGGCTGTTTTCGCCGGACCAGTATACGACGGCGCGCGATCTCGGCTTGCTGGTGATGGCGATCCGCACGGAATTTCCGCAATATGCGCCATGGTTCTCAATCGAGGGCCTGGCCGTCGGCAAGAAGCAGATCGCGAACTACAATCTCCTGATCGGCCGCTATCCCGGCGCCGACGGCATGAAGACCGGTTTCGTCTGTCCCTCGGGCTTCAACATGATCGGCTCGGCAACACGCGACGGGCGCACGCTGGTGGCGGTGGTGCTTGGCGAGAAGTCGGCCGTCACCCGCGCCGAGACCGTCGCCAGGCTGCTCGACCACGGCTTTGCCACGCCGACACCAGGCTGGTTGACGGTGGCGGCGCTGCCTTCCTATGGCGACACCACATCGGTCAACAACCTGAATGACGAGATTTGCAGGAAGAAGCCGGCTAAGGAGCAGTCGGAAGCTGTCCCCGTCGGCGACAAGAATGCGCCAAAATCTCCTTATCGGAAAAAGCTCGACCATGTGCCGACATTGGTCGCCGTCGGCCTTGGCGGCGCCACCGGGCCGAAGCCGAAGGCGATGCTCGATGCATCGGGCCAGGAATATGCAGACGTGCCGCTGCCGAACTGGCGGCCCGACCTGCCGCCGCCGCCCGGCGCCGAGCCGGCAGTGATCGGTTCCGCCACCGCGGCCCGGGAGCCCGCCAAGGCCGTGAACTAGCCTGATGAGCAGCGGCTTTCCCATCGCCGTCTCGGTGCTGACCGGTTTTCTCGGCGCCGGCAAGACGACGCTGCTCAACCGGCTGCTCAGGGATCCCGCGCTTGCCGACACCGCGGTCATCATCAACGAGTTCGGCGAGGTGGCGATCGACCATCTCCTGGTCGAACAGGCCTCCGACGGCATCATCCAGCTTTCCGACGGCTGTCTCTGCTGCACGGTGCGCGGCGAACTGGTCGACACGCTGGCCGATCTCGTCGACCGGCTGCAGACCGGCCGCATCGCCCGGCTTGCCCGTGTCGTCATCGAAACCACCGGCCTCGCCGATCCGGCGCCGGTGCTGCAGTCGATCATGGCGCATCCGGCGCTGGTCCATGCCTTCCGGCTCGACGGCGTCATCACGCTGGTCGACGCGGTCAACGGCAATGCGACGCTCAACGCCCATGTCGAGGCGGTGAAGCAGGTGGCAGTCGCCGACCGCATCGTGCTGACGAAAGCCGATCTCGCCACCGATCCGCGCGACGTCGAGGCCCTGCGCGCCCGGCTGCGGCAGATCAATCCGGGTGCCGAGCTGCTCGATGCGGGTGACAGAAGGACCGACGTAGCGGCGCTGTTCGATTGCGGCCTCTACAACCCGGCCACCAAGTCCGCCGACGTGCGGCGCTGGCTGGGCGAGGAAGCCGCCCATGATCACCATGGCGATCATGACCACGGCGACCATGAGCACGATCATCGGCACGATTCCCGCGTGCGCGCCTACTCGCTGGTTCATGACGGGCCGGTGCCGTTTTCGGCGATCGAGATGTTCCTCGACCTGTTGCGATCGGCGCATGGCGAGCGCCTGCTGCGCATGAAGGGCGTCATCGAATTGCTGGAAGACCCATCACGGCCGCTGGTCGTCCACGGCGTCCAGAAGATCCTGCATCCGCCGGCGCGGCTGCCGTCCTGGCCGGACGGTCAACGCGGCACAAGGCTGGTGCTGATCACGCTCGACATGCCGGAAGATTACGTCCGCCGGCTGTTTGCCGCCTTCACCAACCGGCCATCGATCGACACACCGGACCGCGCAGCGCTGGAAAACAACCCGCTGGCCATCGCCGGGCGGTGAAGCGGCTGATCTCCGGGGAGATGTCGCCGAAGGCGACAGAGGGGGTCGCCTCGGCTGGTGCGACGCCCAGTAGGACGAAAGAAAAGGTTGGCGCTTCACGCGCGGCAACCCCCTCTGGTCTGCCCTCTTTGCCAAAACTTGGCATCTTCCCCTCAAGGGGGGCTATCGCAGGGCCGAGGCTTTGGCTCTACGATGTACCCCCCCCCCAAGCCCAGTGGCGTGTTCACA